>NZ_JACVTV010000008.1:0-73339 GCF_016624625.1 Stenotrophomonas sp. S41
CCCCCCCCCCCCCCCCCCCCCCCCCCCCCCCCCCCCCCCCCCCCCCCCCACTACCCACGGGCGCCCCGGGGCCCATCCACGGTAGAATCACCCCCTTATCGAACCCCCAAGCCGCATATGAGCCACTACGAAGGCGATCTTCGCACCCCCGAGTCGGCGCGCTTTGCCATCCTGGCCAGCCGCTGGAACGCCCGCATCACCGATACCCTGGTTGCTGGCGCCCGCCAGAGCCTGGCCGGCAACGGCATTGCCGAAGCCAACATCGACGTGATCCGCGTGCCGGGTGCCTGGGAACTGCCGCTGGTCGCCGCGCGCCTGGCAGCTGCCCATGAACACGCCGCCATCCTCACCCTGGGCTGCGTCATCCGTGGCGACACCCGCCACTACGAACACGTGGCCGACCGCTGCGCCGAAGGCCTGATGCGCGTGCAGCTGGATTTCGGCGTGCCGGTGCTGAACGGCGTGCTGGCCGTGGAACGCGCCGAGGATGCCGAGGCCCGCGCCGGTGGCAGCCATGGCAACAAGGGTGAAGAAGTCGCAATCGCTGCATTGGAAATGGTCAACCTGCTGGAGCAACTGCCATGAACAAGAACACCCAGGGCAAGCCCTCCGGTAAACCCGTCCGCCGTGATGGCATCGACCCGGTGCTGCGCTCGCGCGCCCGCCGTCGTGCCGTGCAGGCCCTCTACGCCTGGCAGATCTCCGGCGGCAACGCACAGTCGCTGATCGCCCAGTTCGCCCACGAACAGGCCCGCGAAATCGCCGATCTGGCGTATTTCGAAGCCCTGGTGCATGGCGTGCTGGACAACCGCCGCGACATCGACGAAGCCCTGGGCCCGTACCTGGACCGTGGCATCGAAGAAGTGGATGCCATCGAACGCGCCGTGCTGCGTCTGGCCGGCTACGAGCTGCGCTACCGCCTGGACGTGCCGTACCGCGTGGTCATCAACGAAGCCATCGAATCGGCCAAGCGTTTCGGGTCCGAGCATGGCCACACCTACGTCAACGGCGTGCTGGATCGTGCCGCCGTCGAATGGCGCAAGGTCGAATCGGGTCACTGACCCGATTCTGCTTCTGGTGGGTGCCAACCTTGGTTGGCATGGCTGGGAACCTGCTCTGGACTTCGAACGGCGCGGGAACCTGCTCTGGACTTCGAACGGCGCGGGAACCTGCTTTGGTAGAGTCGACTGTTAGTCGACTGCTTTTCGATCAGCAGTCGTGGTGTCGGACGGGAAAACAGTCGACTAACAGTCGACTAACAGTCGACTAACAGTCGACTCTACCCCATCGGTTCCGCCCCATCGGTTCCGCCGCGTCGGTTCCACCCCGCCGGTTCATCTCGTCGGCATCATCCGCCCGCGCCCGCCGCCCATCCATGCAACCCGCCGGAGCGCCCCATGTCCCTGGCCGAATTCGCCCTCATCGACCGCATCCGCGCCCGCACCACCGAGCGCGACGACATCCTGCTCGGCATCGGCGATGACGCCGCGCTGCTGCAGCCGCGTGCGAATGAGCAACTGGTGGTCACCGCCGATACGCTCAACAGCGGCGTGCATTTTCCGGCGGAAACCCCGGCCTACGACATCGGCTGGAAGACCCTGGCGGTCAACCTGTCCGACCTGGCCGCGATGGGCGCACGCCCGGCGTGGTGCACGCTGGCGCTGTCGCTGCCGGACACCAGCGAAGAGTGGATCGACGCCTTTGCTGAAGGCTTCTTCGCCCTGGCCGACCAGCACGACATCGCCCTGATCGGCGGCGACACCACGCGTGGCCCGCTGTCGCTGACCGTGACCGCGATGGGCCAGGTCGGCCGCGGCCAAGCCCTGCGCCGCGACCGCGCGCAGGTCGGCGACGATGTCTGGGTGAGTGGCACGATCGGTGATGCCGCCGGTGCACTGAAGCTGTGGCAGCAGGGCGCGCTGGACGTGGCCACCGCCACGCTGCTGGGTGACTACGAAACCCTGCGCCTGCGCCTGCTGCGGCCCACCCCGCGCGTCACCCTCGGCCTGCGCCTGCGTGCCTTCGCGCATGCCGCCGTGGATCTGTCCGATGGCCTGGTGGCTGACCTGGGCCACATCGCGGCACGCAGTGGCTTGGCCGCGCAGATCGATGCCGACGTACTGCCGATCTCGCCGGAACTGCGTGGCCTGCTGGGTCGCGACGGTGCCCGCGAGTGCGCGCTGCACGGTGGTGACGATTACGAACTGTGTTTCACCGCCGCCGCCGACCAGCGCGACGCGCTGCTGTACCTGTCCGAATCGCTGGATGTGCCGCTGACCCGCGTCGGCCGCATCACCGAAGGGCAGGGCGTGCAGGTGGATGGCGAAGCCGCCAGCGGCGGTTACCAGCACTTCGCCTGATAGAGAGGCGCGCTGGGCAGGCCCGGCGCCACCACGTTGCCTGGGTAGATGCCAACCTTGGTTGGCACGCGCGCAACCGTGTCGACCAAGGTTGACACCTACCAGAGCGGTGTGTGACCGCCCCAGTCACCTCACTGCACGACAGCAGCTTCCGCATCGCGCGCGGTGCCGTGGTCATCCAACCATTGGAACCTCACTGTAGCCGGCAACGCGCTGTCCTTCGGCAGCAGGAACTCGGCCTGTGCACCGGGCGCGATCATGTCCACCTCCAGCGCGTTCCCATCGGGCAGGGTCACGCTGCTCAAGGTCACGTGGTAGGCACTCGGGTTGTGTACCTGCAATGCACCACCGTGCGCACGCCATTGCAGCAGGCCGGCCGCATCGCGTGGTTGGCCAGACAGGCCCGCCGGGCGGTGGAACAGCTTCACCCGCGTGCGCACCGCGAACTGAAGCAGGTTGCGCGTGCCGGCATCGGTCGGCTTTGGCGGTATGTCCAGCAGGTTGAAGTAGAAGACCGACTCCCGGTCGCTGGGCAGTGCTCCGTCCGTGGGACGTGGCGCATACGTGATGCGGTAGGCCTGCCCTTGGTGCGGCTGCAGCAGGCGCGGTTCGGCCGGGGTCAGCCGGAACGGCGTGCGCACGTCTTCGGGACGCGCATGGCCATCGCCTGCATCGATCCAGACCTGCACCAGCGCGGGCTGCGTGCCCACATTGTTGGCGGACACCGTGACATCGCGGCCCTTGCCGGCATCGTTGATGATACGCGTGCCCTGCAGCGTAACCGCCGCCGACGCGGACGGTGCTGGTGCGGCGGCCAGCACTGCTGTCAGCACTGCAGCAGGCACGCCAAGTGAGCGGAAGGACATGGTTCACCTCATCCCAGAGTGGGCGTTCCATCCGTGGATCGCCCATGAAAAGTGCCGTTACCTGTAGAGCACGACGAAGTCGCCGGATGCGTTGGCGATGCCCGCCTCTGCATCCTGGGCCGGGGAGGCATACCAGGCGCTGTAATTCAACTGACCGCTGCCGCCCGCGGCGATGGTCACCCACTGCACCGGGTCCTCGCCGATTTTCTGGTGGTTGCCGGCCGCGTCGTACAGGGCAACGCCCACGTTGCGGGCGGTGGAAGCGGCGGTCAGGCCAAGGTTGCCAGTGCTGCCATGCGGCAGCCCGCCGAAGCGGACGCTGACGTCCTGCGCAGCGCCCGAGCCGGTGCAGTCCAGCTGGATCGAGAAGTTCTTCTGGCCGGCACGCGTATCGGCATTGACCGAGGCCAGATCGACCTTGCCCATCGGCACGGTGATGGTGCCACCGGCTGAATTGACGGCACAGGTACTGGTGACCAGTTCACCGGTGACCTCCAGTTTCTCGGCAAAGGCGGACGGTGCTGCGCACAGCAGCAGAGGCAGTATCACCAAGCGGAAATTCATGGGTTGCTTCCATCATTGATCAAGGGAGCGCAGTATCATGCGCCGCCATTCGCTGGGGAATGCAACAAATTGCAATAGTCTGCGTCCGCCCTGATTCTGCAACTTGTTGCATGTTCGCCCCATTACCAGCCACCTAGAATCGCCGCCCTGATGATCCCAGGCAGGTGCAGCTGTGCGCGCTCCCACTCCCATCTTTTCTGGCCGGCTGCTGCTGCCGGCGCTGCTGCTCTATGCCGGCAGCGTAGAGGCGGCCTGCCAGCGCAACGGCACCCGTGACGGGACGCTGGACCTGGCACTCACCATGCCCAACATCGACCGACCCGACACGCGCTTCTCCGGTAGTGCAAGCACGGCCGCCGAGGCATTCAACTGCACGCTGGGTACAGAGACTTTGTCGATCCAGATGCCGGCGGCTGGGCTCACCTATGTACGTGACATCGTCTATGAGGCAAGAACCTACCCTGCCTACCAGACCAGTCCGCGCAGCCCGCTGCTGATCTTCAACCACACCATTGGCGAGCTGACAGGTGGCAACTACGAGCGTACGCCGTTGCGCGCCGGTGAAGTCACCCGGTCACAGTTCGTCCCAACCACGCAGGGGCTGTTTGATTCAGCCATCAATGTCTACGCTTTCTTCCGTGGCGGCGCGATGGAAAGCATTCCTGCCGCGTCGCTGGGGACGCTCGAAGTGTGGTCGCAGAGCGATGCCGGTAACCGCGTGCGGCACACCATCTCGGTGCAGCTGACGGTGCCCGTGCTGACGTGCACGCTGTCTGCGGCCAGTCACACGCTGGACGACGTGTCGGCCAATGCATTGGCCAGCGCCGGAGACACTGCAAGGGAGTCGGCGTTCGGCGTTTCGATGAACTGCCCGAGCGCCAACGTCGATGTCGATCTATCCGTGGCCGACGCCAACGCTGCCGGTGGCACCAACGGCGTGCTTGCGCTGGCGGCGGGCAGCACGGCGGGCGGCGTGCAGATCCAGCTGCTGCAGGCGGGCGTGCCAGTGCAGTTCGGCAGTACCTGGAGCCATGGCTTCTCGCTGAAAGGCGTACAGGCCATTCCGTTCACGGCGCGCTACCTGCGCATGCCGTCGGCCTTGGTGCCTGGCACGGTGAAGGGCGAAGCTGTGCTGACGGCCACCTACCGATGAAGCCTTCGCTAGGTCTGCTGAGCGTGGCGGTTGCGCTTGCGCTCCCCGCGCGCGCAACGGGCGCGCCTGCACTGGAGTTCAGCGAGGGCTTCCTGATCGGTGGCGAGGCCATTGATCTGTCGCGCTACACACAGGGCCACCCGGTGCCCGAGGGCATCTACGCCGTCGACCTGCATCTGAATGACCGTTTCGTTGCCGCACGCGATATCACCTTCGTGACATCTGACGACGCTGCGGTGGCGCGCCCATGCCTGCCGGCGAGCCTGGTGGCGGGGCTGGGCCTGAAACCGGCGTATCTGGCAGCACTGCCTGCCGACGACGACTGCGTGGATCTGCCCACGCTGGTTGACGGTGCAACCGTGGCCTTCGACAGCAGCACCCTGCAGCTGTCGATCACCGTGCCGCAGGCCGCACAGGCCACGGCGGTGCGTGGCTACGTGGCACCGGAGCTGCGCGACCGTGGCATCAACGCGGCCTTCGTTGACTACAGCGCCAACCATTTCCGCAGCGCTGGCCGCGACAGCAGCTACCTGGGCGTACGTGCGGGGGTGAACCTGGGCGACTGGCGCCTGCGCCACCGCGCCACCTTCAACCGCAGCACACATGAAGGCAGCCGCCACGACGTCATCAGCAGCCACGCCCAGCGTGACCTTCCCGCATGGAACAGCCAGCTGCTGCTGGGCCAGTCCAGCACCGGGGGCGAGCTGTTCGACAGCGTTGCCTTCACCGGTGTGCGTGTGGCGACCGACGAGCGCATGCTGCCCGACTCGCTGCGCGGCTATGCACCGGTGGTCAGGGGCATCGCCGAAGGCAATGCCGTGGTGACCATCCGCCAGAACGGCGGGGTGATCCACGAAAGCAACGTGGCACCGGGGCCGTTCCAGATTGACGACCTGTACCCGACCAGCTTCGGTGGCGATCTGGAAGTCACCGTGCAGGAGGCCGACGGCCGCAGCCAGCGCTTCAACGTGAACTTCTCCGCCGTGCCACAGGCCCTGCGTGCAGGCACGCATCGCTTCAGTGCTACGGTCGGTGCGCTGCGCGCGCAGGACGGGGTGTTCGCGCCGCTGCGCTTTGCCGAAGGCACCTACGTGCGGGGCATCAACAACCGGCTGACCCTGCTCGGCGGCAGCCAGCTGGGCGAGCGCTACGCCGCTGTGTTGGGGGGCGCGGCCATCAACACCACGTTCGGTGCGTTCGGCGCGGACGTCACCCATGCGCGCGCACGCCTGCCGGGTGCCGGTGTGGCCCGTGGCAACAGCTACCGGCTGAACTACCAGCGCTACTTTGCGGCCAGTGCGACCCACGTGGGTCTGGCGGCCTATCGCTACAGTACCGAGGGTTTCCACACGTTGGCTGATACTGCCCGCCTGCGCGACGATGCCTGGGCGCCAGCAGGGCGTGCGCGGCAGCGCTACCAGTTCAACCTGTCGCAGCGGCTGGGCACGCGCAGCAACCTGTACCTCAGCGGCGGCCATGTTGCGTACTGGGATCGAAGCGAGCGCCAGAATGATGTGCAGCTGGGCTTCCAGAGCGCCTGGGGCCCAGTGAACTATGGGGTTTCGGCATTGCGCTACCGGCTGGGCGACGGCCGCCTGGACACGCGCTACGCGCTCACCCTCAGCGTGCCGCTGGGCCAGAGCGCTGCTGCGCCACGCTTGAACAGCCAGCTGAGCCGCTCAGGCACGGGCGACATGCAGCGCCAGGTGGGTGTGAGCGGAACCGCCGGCGAACACCAGGCGCTCAGCTACAGCCTGTCCTCCACCCGCGCAACTGCGAGCCGCAGCAGCACCGATGCGTTTGCCAGCTACCGCGGCCGGCATGGCACCGTTGATATGGGCTACAGCCAGACTGGCAACCGGCACAGCCAGTCGCTGGGGCTGTCGGGCAGTGTGGTGGCCCATGCCGGTGGTGTGCAGCTGGGCCTGCCCGTGGGCGAGGGCTTCGCGCTGGTGCAGGCCAAGGGGGCGGCCAATGCCCGCGTCGGCAGTGGCGGCGACGTGCGCATTGCTGGCAACGGCTACGCGGTGCTTCCGCACATCAGCCCTTACCGCTGGAACCAGATTGAACTGGATCCCTCCGGGTTGCCGCTGGAGGTGGAGCTGCTGCAGACCTCGCAGCGTGTTGCGCCCACGGCCGGCAGCATCGTGCGCGTGGCCTTCGAGGTGCGCCGCGAACGCACGCTGTACATCGATGCCACCGATGCACTGGGCCAGCCGTTGCCATTCGCGGCGCGTGTGGAAGACGCGCGGGGCCAGCACAGGGGGGCCGTGGGCCAGGGCAGTGTCATCGCGCTGCGCGGTGCGCAGGCCGAAGGTGTGCTGGTGGTCGACCCCGACGGCCCGCAGCGCTGCCGGCTGATTTACCAGCTACCCGACGCACCCGATGCCTACGGGCTGTCGTGGACCCAGGCCATCTGCATGCCCGATCCGCCGCTGCCTCCTGGCCTGCAGGTCCGCACTTCGCTGCCGCCTGCGTCCCCTTGATCCATCCGCTTTGAAAAGGAACCTGACATGCCCAAGTCCCTGCTTCCCCTGTTGCTGGTTGTGCTGCCCGCGAGTGCGCTGGCCGATACGGCGACGCTCACCGTCAGCGGTACGGTGCTGCCTGGCACCTGCACCATGACCGCCACGGACATCACCCTCGATCCGGTGAAGGCTGATGAAATGGCCGTCGCCACGCCGGTCAACCTCAAGGCCGGCGCGTTGAACTTCGCCGGTTGCGTGGGCGTGGTCCGGGCCCGTCTATCGTTCGACGGTACCGAGGCCGATGGCGATGCCCAGCGCTGGAAGAACACGGCCACGACCACGCCAGCCACCGGTGTTTCGATCGCGCTGCTGTCGGGCACCACTGGTACCAATTACCTGAAGAAGGGTGATGCCCAGACGGTTGCCGTGACCGGTGCCACGGCCAGCTATGCCCTGCGCGCGGGCTACTACATCGGGTCGAATGCTGGCATCAACGCCGGCAACATCTCCACCGAGATCGTGGTGACTGCCGCCTACGATTGAGGGCATGCGCGCACTACGCGCGCAGTAGAGCCACGCCACGCGTGGCTGCTCTCTGTACGGGGTCAGAGCCCTTTGCACCGCAAAGGGATCTGACCCCGAAACCTCACGCTGCGCGCAGCTGCACATCCACGTACTCGGCCAACGCACGGCAGGCAAACAACAGCCCTTCGCGTGCGCCATCACCCACCTGTTCCGTTTCATCGCCATCCACGCGCGTGCGTTCGATGGCGTGCAGCAGTTCCAGCAGGAAGGTCTGCCCGGCATTGGCGCGGTCGATGCGGGCCAGTGCCATGCTCTGGCCGGGCGTGTGGCCATCGTTCGGCCACGGCTGGCCATTGGCGGCTTCCACCTGGCGGATGCGCCGCAGGCAGTTCAACACGGTGATGCTTTCGGGCGTGCGTTCGGGGACGTTGACGGCATCGGTGGCGGCCAGCGTGCTTTCCAGCGTGCGCGCCAGATCATCGGGCAGGCGCGCGGCGGCGTCGCCCAGGGTGGCGAACAGGAAGGGGTACTTGGTCGTGGTCATCTCGGCGTCCTTGTGCATGAAGCAGGACGCCACCCGCGCGGGACTGCGAGGGTGGCGGACGGTGCGTGGTTGCAATACCGGTGGTAACTTCGCGAAACGCCGGCGGGCACGAGGCCCCCACGCACCGCCCGCCATACAAACGCGGACGGATTGCCTGCCGACGCCGCGCACAGGGGATGCACGACGCCGGCAGACAAGCGTAAACAACGAAGTTACCCAACGGGATTGCAAGCCCGTGCCACCCGTTGTCGGTGGCATGTCGAGGATGGGCGGTCAGCGCCCGCAGCCCAATGAGAAAAGTTGGAAAGGTAGAAGAATTACGAATGCTTGCAGCGGCGCGGCGGCGGCTGCACGAACATGCAGATCGCGACAAGCGCGCAATCGCTCTGGTAGGTGCCAACCTTGGTTGGCACGCTGTGGCAGGTGTCGTGGTGCCTGAAGCGGGCGCGCTGGCGCGCGTGCCAACCCAGGTTGGCAGCTACCAACCGCTATGCCGCCGGCAGCACCTTGCCCGGGTTGAGAATGCCGTCCGGGTCCAGCGCGGCCTTGATCGCGCGCATCGTGGCCAGCGTGGCCGGGGTGAACGCCTGCGCCATGAAATCGCGCTTGGCCAGGCCGATGCCATGCTCACCCGACAACGTGCCGCCCAGCGCCAGCGTCAGTTCGAAGATCTTCGGCAGCGCCGCCTGCGCACGCGCGTTCTCGTCAGCATCCTCCGGGTGGTAGAGGATGTTGACGTGCAGGTTGCCGTTGCCGGCATGGCCGAAGGTGACGATGGTCAGCGTGTACTCGCGCGCCAGCGCCTGCACGCCGGCCACCAGATCGGGAATGCGCGACACCGGCACCACCACGTCTTCGTTGATCTTGCCCGGCGCAACGCTGCGCAGTGCAGGCGACAGCGCCTTGCGCGCGGCCCACAGCTGGTCGCGGGCGCGGCCTTCCATCGCCACATCCAGTTCGATCATGCCGTCGCCTTCGGCGGCAGTGGCCAGCGCCTGCAGCAGGTAGGGCAGGGTGTCGTGGTCGCCATCGGCTTCGACCAGCAGCATCGCGCCAGCCTCGGGCACGTCGGCGCCATTCAAGCGCAGCAGTTCCAGGCTGCGTGCATCCATGAATTCCAGGCGCGTGGGCACCACCGGCTGTGACATCAGCCGCGATACCGCAGCGGCCGCGGCATCGGCATCGCGGTACAGCACGCGCAGGCCGGCCTGGGTGACCGGCAGCGGGGTCAGCTTGAGCGTCGCTTCCACGATCAGTGCCAGCGTGCCTTCGCTGCCCACCAGCAGATGGGTCAGGTCATAGCCGGTGGCGTCCTTGGTGTAGGCGCCGCCGCAGCGGATCACTTCGCCGGTGCCGGTGACCGCGACCAGTCCGAGCACGTTGTCGCGGCTGGTGCCGTACTTCACCGCGCGCGGGCCACCGGCATTGCAGGCCAGGTTGCCACCGATGCTGCAGATCTCCGCGCTGGACGGGTCCGGCGCCCAGAACAGGCCGTGTGGCGCCAGCGCCTGCTGCAGCGGGCCGTTCAACACACCGGGCTGCACCACGGCGCAGCGGTCGCCGGCGCGGATCTCGACGATGCGGTCCATGCGGGTGAACGACAGCACGATGCTGCCCGGCTGCGGCACCGCCGCGCCGGTGGTGCCGGTGCCCGCACCGCGTGCGACCAGGGCCACGCCGTGCGTGCGGCAGGCGCGCACCAGCGCCTGCACCTGTTCGATGTCGGCCGGCAGCGCCACGGCTTCCGGACGCTGGCGGCGCCATGAGTTGTCCTGTGCGTTGGCCTCCAGCGCACCGTCATCCATGCGCCAGCCCTCCGCGCCCAGCAGGGCGGACAGTTCGGCAACGAGGGCGGCGGGCAGGGCAGTGCTCATGAGGGGTTCCGGGGGACGGCAGGGGCGGGTTGGATCAGTTTCCAGGCGACTACGGCGGTGGCCAGCGGCAGCCACACCCAGCGCAGCTCGGACAGCAGCGTGGCCAGGCCGCGCGCGCTGAAGAACTGCGGGGCAAACGGTGAAACGCGGATCGGCCGCCACGGTGCGAAGAAGCGATGCTCGCTCCACGGCCAGGCCAGGGCGACGCCCAGCCCGCCGGAGGTCATCGCATCCAGCAGCGGATGGCTGGCCGCGCAGACGAAGACGAACACCGTGGCCTGCACGGTGGATGTCGTAGATGCCAACCTTGGTTGGCTCGAAACCGCCGACCAAGGTCGGCGACTACCAAAGAACGCCAGCACCGCCGCCAACGCGGCCAGCACGCCGGAAAACAACAACGAATGGCTGGCGCCACGATGGCCGAACGCATCGGCGTAGGGAATGTCCAGGGCAAACGCCAGCACGTCGGCGTCGGGCAGCATGGCGGCAATCACGCCGGCGGCCAGCAGGCGCGGCGGAATGCGGCCGCGATCAGCAGCGCACCACAGCGCCAGCGGCACGGCGGCATGGGTGATGATCGACGGCATCAGCAATCATCCAACCGGAACGCATCGCGCAGCCAGCGCAGCTGCGGCGGATCGCCACTGGCCTCCACCACATCGAAACGGCAGGGCGCATCGGCCAGGGCAGGGTGCTCCTGCAGGTACAGCAGCGCGGCATGGGCCAGGCGCCGGCATTTGCGCGCATCCACCGAGGCCGCGCCGCCACCGAAATCCGCGCGTGCGCGGTAACGCACTTCCACGAACACCACGGTGCCCGCGTCGTCCATCACCAGGTCCAGTTCGCCACCGCGGTAGCGCACGTTGCGTGCGCGCGGCTGCAACCCGGCCTGTTGCAGGTGCTGCTCGGCGGCGGCTTCCACCGCCGAGCCCCGTTGCAGGTGCTCAGCGACCACCGACGATCGGCATCGGGCGGCCACCGCTGAAGGTGGACCACGCCGGCTGGCGCAGGATGTTGCCGTTGCTGTCCAGGTACAGCGTGCCGGTGGCGCCATCGAGGCCGCCTTCGTTGGACAGCTTTTCCAGGTAGGCGCTGATCTTCCACGCATCGGCGCCGAAGGCGAACAGGCGGCCGGCGGCACCGCGCGCGCTGGGCAGGGTCTGGCCCACCTGCGCGGCCGACGGCAGGCCGGACACGCTGCGCACGTTCCAGGCTTCGTTCGGGTAGATGATGCCGTCCAGCGCCACGTCTTCCTCGGCCTTGCCGCTGCCGGTGGTCAGCTGGCTGGTGCCGACGCGCGTTGCGCCACCGGCACCGGCCAGGGCCAGCTGCGGTGCCAGCAGTCGTGCCTGTGGGGCACGCACGGCCAGGAACACGGCATCGATCTGCCCGGCGTTGCGCACCTGCGCGCTGACATCCCCCACGGCTTCGGCAACGGAGACCGTGGCGGCCACCTGGCCACCGCGCTGGGCGAAACGCTGGGCGAAGGCGGCGGCGGCACGGCGGCCGGTGTCGTCGTTGCTGCTGATGACCAGGGCGCGGTTGCGCTCACGGCCACGCAGGTATTCGGCGGCGACGATGCCGTCATCTTCCGGCGCCAGCGAGAAGCCCGCGCTGCCGGCCGGCGGCGCATCCTTGCCGCGGTTCAGGGCCAGCACCGGCACCTGCAGCGGCTGGCGGCCGTAGACCGCATCCACTTCGTCGCGGCCCAGCGGGCCGACCACGAAGTCGGCACCGGAGGCCACGGCCTTGTCGTACGCGGCCAGCGCACCGGCCGGGGTACCGGCGGTATCGAAGAAGTTGATGTCCGGGCGGCGGCGACTTTCACCGTAATAGGCGGCCAGCAGGCCATCGCGCACCGGCTGTGCGGCGGTGGCCAGGCGGCCGCTCAGCGGCAGCAGCACGGCCATCTTCGCCGGCGGACGGTAGCCATCGCTCAGCGCCGGCGGGCGCTTGCTGGTATCGAACTGGGCGGCACCGTCGCGGTCGAACGGGCGCGGCAGCGGCAGGCCGCGGGCGATCAGCGCACGGCCGGTGAAGTTGTACAGCGGGTCGTTGGCCGGCAGCGCCGCGGCGCGGCTGCGCAGGGTGGCGTCGTCCAGCGTGCCCAGCAGGCCGGAAATGGCGGCCTGGTTATCGCTGCGGGCGGTCCCGGCCAGGCCGGCGTGGGCACGGGCGCGCTCGGCGGCGGCAGCGAAGCTGTCACCGCTGGCCTGCAGCGCCTGGGCGCGGGCCATGTACCAGCGCGTGCGCAGGCTGGGGTGCACGTTGTCACCCGCGTCCTTCAGCAGGACCAGCACGTGTGCCGGCTGCTTGTCGGCCAGGGCCAGCTCGGCGCTGGTCAGCTGGAAACGCTGCAGGCTGGCGCCGGACAGCTGGCGGGCGGTCAGCTGGCCCAGCAGGCTGCGTGCGCGGGCGCTATCACCGGCCAGGTGCCAGGCCCAGGCCGCATCGGCCAGGGCGTTGCTGCGGGCACCGCCGCGCAGGGTGGCGGCCTGCGCTTCCAGCTGCAGGGCAGCGTCGCGCGGCTTGCCTTGTTCGATCAGCGCCAGCGCCTGGCTCTGGGCCGGCGATTCGGGGGCGCTGGTAAGGCTGGTGGTGGCACAACCGGCCAGAAGCATCAGCGACAACGACAGGGCGGAGATGCGTGCGGCGGGCTTGTTCATGATCGGGTCCATGCGATGAGGGCAGCGGCCTTGGCCAGGTACACGCTAGGATTCTACCCTTGCCCCGTGAGTACCGCTGAAATGAGTGTGCCAACCCTGTATGTCGTCGCCACGCCGATCGGCAACCTGGCCGATCTGAGCCCGCGCGCGCAGGAGGTGCTGCGCTCGGTGGCGGCCATCTGTGCCGAAGACACCCGCCGCAGCGGCCAGCTGCTGTCCCATTTCGGCATCCAGCAGCCGCTGGTGGCCCTGCACGAGCACAACGAAGAGGCCCTGTCGCAGCGCCTGGTGGCGCGCCTGCAGGCCGGCGAGTCGCTGGCGCTGGTGAGCGATGCCGGCACGCCGCTGGTCAGTGATCCCGGCTTCCGCCTGGTCCGCGCCGCGCGCGCGGCCGGCATCAAGGTCAGCCCCATCCCCGGTGCCTGCGCGGCCATCGCTGCGCTCAGCGTGGCTGGCCTGCCCAGCGATCGCTTCAGCTTCGAGGGCTTCCTGCCGGCCAAGGCCAGCGGCCGCCGCGACCGCCTGCAAGCGCTGGCCGGCGAAGTGCGCACGATGGTGTTCTACGAATCCTCGCACCGCATCGCCGAATCGCTGGCGGACATGTCGGCGATCTTCGGCGCCGAGCGCCCGGCGGTGCTGGCACGCGAGCTGACCAAGCTGTTCGAGACCGTGCTGGATGGTGATCTGGCCGGCCTGCTGGCCAGGGTCGAGGCCGACGAGAACCAGCGCAAGGGCGAGTTCGTGGTGATGGTGCAGGGCGCCGGCGATGACGCCGAAGCGCAGCTGGCGCACGGTCGCCACGTCTACGCCAAGCTGAGCGAGCACCTGCCGCCGTCGACTGCCGCCAAGCTGGCCGCCGAACTGACCGGCGCCCCGCGCAAGGCGTTGTACGGCAGCTGATGAGGGGCGCAGCCACGCATGGCGTGGCTCTACTGTAGATCCACGCCATGCGTGGATGGATGAACCGCGTGCCGCGATCAACACGGCAGAAAAGGGCTGCGTAGGCTAGAATGCGCGTTGGCGGAGCCGGCCAGACAGTCGCGTCATCCCTTCGGGGGTGCCGAGGAAAGTCCGGGCTCCATAGGGCAAGGTGCCAGGTAACGCCTGGGCGGCGCAAGCCGACGGAAAGTGCAACAGAAAGATACCGCCTACGTCTTCTTCGGAAGGCCGGCAAGGGTGAAATGGTGCGGTAAGAGCGCACCGCGAGTCTGGTAACAGACCGGCACGGCAAACCCCACCTGGAGCAAGACCAAATAGGGATCCATTGGCGCGGCCCGCGTTGGATCCGGGTAGGTTGCTTGAGCGTTGCGGCGACGTAACGCCTAGAGGAATGACTGTCCACGACAGAACCCGGCTTATCGGCCGGCTCCGCCTCCATTTCTCAGATCGGCGATGCCATCCACGCATGGCGTGGATCTACTGGGCGTGCAGTCATCCACGCATGGCGTAGGCAGTCGAGCAAGCTCGACTCTACCTAGAACGCGACGCGGCTCTCGCCCAGGAATACGCCCTGCGCGCCAAAGCGGCGTTCGTGCATCTGTCCATGGCCCTCGGCATCGATCAGCAGCACGGTGCTGGCACGCGTGCCGTAGTCGTCGCCGCGGATGAAGGCCGGGCTCAGCCAGCGCTCGCGTTCAAGGCCGATGCCGGTGTCGGGCAGGTCGCTGTCGGCGGGGCGGTGTTCGTCGGCGAGGGCATTCCATAAGGGGGTCAGAGCCCTTTCGCTTTGCGAAAGGGATCCGACCCCGTCGGCGGCCCCGTCGTCGTCCAGCCAGGTCGAGAGTGCGGCCATCAGCCGGCGGGTCTTCGGCCAGGGCGCGTCCAGGGCGCCGTTGGACATGCCGTGTACGCCCGGTCCCAGCGTCTGGCGCTCGGCAGGATGGTTGCCCAGGTACTCGAGGCTGTCGCTATCGGCCAACAACAGGTTGAACGGAGCATATGCCGCGGCGATGCCGGCCAGGCGGTCCATGTGCACGGCGGCCGGTTCGCGGCCGCGCAGGAAATCGGCCACCAGCGCACCACGCGAAGGACCGGCCTGGGCGGCCAGCGGGTCACGCACGTTGGTGACCACGGCCATGCGCCCGGCACGGCCTGCACCGGCCCAGCCACCGCCCGAACGCAGGTCGCGTCCGCCGATGATGGACGGCTCGTCCTGCCAGGGGGCGAGGGCCGCGGTCGGGCGGGCGTGGAACTCATCGCGGTTGCCGGTCATCACCAATCGCCAGTGCGGGTGACGTAACCAGCCAAGAGCAAGCAGGCACATGGCGTCATTGTGCCCGGTTTGCGCAGTCCGACGCCGCTTTCAGCCCGTCCTGGATGAATGCGCAAGCCATGTTTCACGCCGTCTCCACACCCCTGAACTTCTGTTCAATCTCAAAAATTGAGACGGATCAGCAACTTGTGGATAAGCCTTGAACAATTCTCTAAACATTGCCGCAAGCCATTGATGTGGCTGGCGATTTCCCCGCTGAAAAGTTGTTGACAACCCTAGGGCCGCTGCTAAGGTGGGCATCAGAGGGAAAACCGGGTGTTTTGTGGGTTTTCGTGGTTCAATGTTTCACCGGGCGAAGGAAGGGTGCACGCGTCGTGTTCCAGGGCGAGACGGCCATCACAGTTGACGATAAAGGACGCATGGCGGTTCCCACCGCCTACCGCGACCTCGTCGCGCGTGCCAGCAACAACCGTCTTGTTTTGACCTACAACCCGTTCGAAGCCGGCTGCCTGTGGCTGTATGCCGAGTCGGAATGGGAACGGGTCCGCGACGACGTGATGTCCAAGCCCAACACCCAGCGCGTCGTGCGCCTGTTGCAGCAGAAGCTGGTCGGCTCGGCCGCCCACCTGGAGCTGGACGGCAACGGTCGTATCAGCATTCCCGCCAGCCACCGCGGTGCGGTGGGCATTGAAAAAAAGGCGGTATTGCTCGGTATGGGCGACAAATTCGAATTGTGGAGCGAGCAGGCGCATCGTGCCCTGATCCAGCAGACATTGTCTGACGAGGATCTGGGTGATGGGTTGCTCGACCTGAAGTTGTGAGCCGGGGTGCCCGGATGCGCCCAGAAGCGCAGACCGGTCACCTTCCGGTGTCGCAGTCGCCGGCGGTGCACCTGCCGGTCCTGTACACCCAGGTCATTGACGGCCTGAGGGTGATCGAAAACGGACGTTATCTGGATGGCACGTTCGGTCGTGGCGGTCATGCACGCGGCGTGCTCACCCAGTTGGGCCCGGAGGGGCGCCTGCTGGTCATGGACAAGGATCCGGAAGCCATCGCCGTGGCCGAGCGCGACTTCGCGCCGGACCCGCGCGTGTCCATCTTCCGTGGCAGCTTCGCCCAGCTGCTGCAGTGGGATGCGACGGCCGACGGCCTGGATGGCGTGCTGTTCGACCTCGGCGTGTCCTCGCCGCAGCTGGACGTGGCCGAGCGTGGTTTCAGCTTCGGCAAGGACGGCCCGCTGGACATGCGCATGGACCCGGACAGCGGCGAAAGCGCGGCGCAGTGGATCAACCGCGTCGAAGACCGCGAGATTGCCGAAGTGCTGTGGACCTACGGCGAAGAGCGGCAGAGCCGCCGCATCGCCCGTGCCATCGTCGCCCGCCGCGAGAAGCAGCCCTTCACCCGCACTGGCGAACTGGCCGAGCTGATCGCCTCGGTGATGCCGCGTGGCAAGGACAAGATCCACCCGGCCACGCGCAGCTTCCAGGCCATCCGTATCCACATCAACCGCGAGCTGGCCGATCTGGAAGCCGGGCTCGATGCGGCCGTGGAACGGCTCAAGCCCGGTGGCCGCCTGGCGGTGATCAGCTTCCATTCGCTGGAAGACCGCATCGTCAAGCAGTACATGAACCGCCTGGCCAAGGCGCCGCCGGCCAACCGCCGCCTGCCCGAGGCCGTCGCCTTCGTGCCGACCCTGGACCTGATCGGCGGTGCCATCAAGGCCACCGATGAAGAACTGGCCGCCAACCCGCGTGCCCGCAGCGCCGTGCTGCGCGTGGCACAGAAGCGGGAGGCCGATGCATGAGCCGGCTGCTGCTGATCATCCTGTTGGCCTGCACCGTGGCCTCGGCGATCGGCGTCGTGTTCGTGCGTCACCGTCATCGGCAGACGTTCATCGAGCTGTCGCGTGCCGAGCGCACGCGTGATGACATCAACCTGGAGTTCGGCCGCCTGCAGCTGGAGCAGGCCACCCTGGCCGAAGCCAACCGCGTCGACCGCGTGGCCCGCGAGAAGCTGGGCATGAAGTTCCCTGAAGCCGCCGACGTGGTGGTGGTGCGCCCATGAGCAAGACCGGCCGCAACCGCCCGCGCAACGCCTTCAACCTGCGCCAGCGCCTGCGCTGGGTCGCCCTGGCGCTCGGCCTGTGCTCGGTGTCGCTGGTCGGTCGCGCGGCCTACGTGCAGATCATCAACAGCGACTTCTACCAGCGCCAGGGTGAGGCACGTTACCTGCGCGAGCTGCCGATCAAGACCTCGCGCGGCATGATCACCGACCGCAATGGTGAGCCGCTGGCGGTGTCGACCCCGGTCGCCTCGATCTGGGTGAACCCGCAGGACCTGCTGCGTGCACCGGACCGCATCCCCGAGCTGGCCCAGGCGGTCGGCATGTCGGTGGACGAGCTGAGCAGCCGCCTGTCGCAGAAGTCGGACAAGGAATTCATGTACCTGCGCCGCCGGATCAATCCGGACGACGCGGAGAAAGTGGTCGCGCTGAAGATTCCGGGCGTGGCCGCACAGCGCGAGTTCCGTCGCTTCTACCCGCAGGGTGAGGCGATGGCGCACGTGCTGGGCTTCACCAACATCGATGACCGCGGCCAGGAAGGGCTGGAGCTGGCCTTCGACGAATGGCTGCGCGGCAAGGCCGGCGCCAAGCGGGTGATCCGCAACCGCAAGGGCGAAACGGTGGAGAGCGACCTGCTGCGCGCCGCCGAGCCGGGCAAGGACCTGACCCTCAGCATCGACCGCCGCATCCAGTACCTGGCCTTCAAGGAACTGCGCAACGCGCTGGTGGCCAACAAGGCGGCCGGCGGTTCGATGGTGATCATGGACGTGGCCACCGGCGAGATCCTGGCCATGGTCAACCTGCCGACCTACAACCCGAATTCGCTGAACGGTGCAGTGCCGGACACGCGCCGCAACCGCGCCGTGACCGACCTGGTCGAGCCGGGTTCGACGATGAAGCCGCTGACCATCGCCACCGCGCTGCAGTCCGGTGCGGTGACCAAGGACACCATCATCGATACCAACCCGGGCTACATGCAGGTCGCCCGCTTCACCATCCGTGACGTGCCGCGCAACAACGGCGTGCTCAACGTCACCGGGGTGATCACCCGCAGTTCGAACATCGGCGCCGCCAAGATCGCTGCGAAGATGACCGACCAGACCTTCTATGACGGCGTACGTCGTTTCGGCTACGGCTCGGTGCCGCACAGCGGTTTCCCCGGTGAATCCGGTGGTGTGGTGCGCCGCCCGGGCAACTGGGATGGCGCCACCAAGACCACCATGTCCTACGGTTACGGCCTGAACGTGACGCCGCTGCAGATCGCGACCGCGTACTCGGCGCTGGCCAACGGCGGCAAGCTGATCGCCCCGACCTTCGTCAAGGGCCAGCGCAACGAAGGCAAGCAGATCATCGACGAGAGCGTGGCCAAGGAAGTCGTGGCCATGATGGAAACGGTGGTGACCCAGGGCGGCGCCAAGCAGGCAGCCGTGCTGGGCTACCACGTGGCCGGCAAGACCGGTACCGCGCGCAAGGCCGGCCCGGGCGGTTACGAGCGTGGCCACTACAACTCGCTGTTCGCCGGCGTGGTGCCCGCCACCAACCCGCGCTTCGCCACCGTCATCGTCATCAACGACCCGCAGGGCGGCAAGTTCTACGGCGGCCTGGTGTCGGCGCCGGTGTACCACAACGTGATGGAAGGCACCCTGCGCCTGATGGACGTCCCGCTGGACGACCTGCAGTCGTGGCTGGCTGCCCAGCAGTCCGGAAAGATGGGGCATTCGGCCTCCATCCTGCCGGCGCCGCCGGCCGAGGCCGCGCTGCCGGCCGATGCCGCCGCCGAATTCGACGCCGCGCTGCCCAGCGCGCAGAACCATGTGCCGGCCCCGCCCGCGGGAGGCACGCAATGAGTCCTTCGATGTTGCTTTCGCAGTTGCTTCCGGATGTTGCCCTGGCGGGCAACGATCCCGTTCTGACCGGCCTGGTGCTGGACAGCCGTGCCGTGCGCCCCGGCAATGCCTTCGTCGCCATCGCCGGTTTCGGTGCGCATGGCCTGGGCTTTGTCGAACAGGCGCGCGCGGCCGGTGCCAGCGCCATCCTGTTTGAACCGCCGGCCCCGGCCGAGCTGCCGGCCCCGGCTGATGCCATCGCCGTGCCGGGCCTGCGCGCACGCCTCGGCGCCATGGCCGACCAGTTCCATGGTGCGCCCTCGCGTGCGATGACGATGGTGGGGGTGACCGGCACCAACGGCAAAACCTCCACCGTGCAGCTGCTGGCCCAGGCCTGGCACCTGCTCGGTACGCCCAGTGGCAGTATCGGCACGTTGGGCGCCGGACTTTATGGCGCGGTCGAGCCGACCGGCTTCACCACCCCGCTGGTGCTGCAGATGCATGCGCTGCTGGCGCAGCTGCGCAACGACGGCGCACGTGCGGTGGCGATGGAAGTCAGCTCGCACGCGCTGGACCAGGGCCGCGTGGATGCCGTGCACTACGACGTGGCGGTGTTCACCAACCTCACCCGCGATCACCTGGATTACCACGGTGACATGGCCAGCTACGGCGCGGCCAAGGCACGCCTGTTCCACCGCCCGGGCCTGAAGGCCGCGGTGGTGAACCTGGATGATGCCTTCGGTCGTGAACTGTTCGCAGGCCTGCCGGCCAGCGTGCAGGCCATCGGCCTGAGCTCGCGCGGTGCCGCCGGTGCCAGCGTGCGTGCCGAAGGCCTGCAGCTGGATGGTCGCGGCATCGGCTTTGAACTGGTCATCGACGGCGCGCGCGCTGCGGTGCAGTCGCCGCTGCTGGGCCGCTTCAACGTGGACAACCTGCTGGCCGTGGCCGGTAGCCTGCATGCACTGGGCGAACCGATCGAGCGCATCGCCGAAGTGCTGTCGGCACTGCAGCCTATCCGTGGCCGCATGAACCGCCTCGGCGGTGAAGACGGCCTGCCCACCGTGGTGGTCGACTACGCACACACCCCCGATGCGCTGGAACAGGCGCTTGAAAGCCTGCACGGCCACCTGCAGGGCACGCTGTACTGCGTGTTCGGCTGTGGTGGCGAGCGCGATACCGGCAAGCGCCCGCAGATGGCCGCCATCGCCGAGCGCCTGGCCAACCAGGTCATCGTCACCGACGACAACCCGCGTGGCGAAGACGGCGACGTGATCGTGGCCGACATCCTCGCCGGTTTCACCGATGCCTCCGCCGTGACCGTGCAGCGCAGCCGCGCGCGTGCGATCGGCCTGGCAGTGAAGCGCGCCGGTGCGGGCGACATCATCCTGATCGCCGGCAAGGGCCACGAGCCCTACCAGGAGGTCAACGGCGTGCGCCATGACTTCGACGACACCGAAGTGTCGGCCGCCGCGCTGGCTGCGAAAGCCGGTGTGCTGGCAGCACAGGCAGGGGAGGGCATCGCATGAAGCGCACCCTGCTTTCGCTGATCGCGCACTGGGCCGGTGGTGAGATCCACGGCGACGACGTGGCCATCGATGCGGTCAGCAATGACACCCGCAGCCTGGGCGCCGGCAGCCTGTACGTGGCCCTGCGCGGCGAGCGTTTCGACGGCCATGACTTCGCCGCCGATGCGCAGGCGCGTGGCGCGAGCGCGCTGCTGGTCGAGCGCCTGCTGCCGCTGGATGTGCCGCAGGTGCTGGTGGCTGACAGCGAACTGGCCCTGGCCAGGATTGCCGCCGGCATGCAGCGCGACCGCGACACCGAGGTGTTCGCGATCACCGGCAGCAACGGCAAGACCAGCGTCAAGAGCCTGCTGCTGGCGATCCTGCAGCAGGTGGCCGAGCACGCGCACAAGGTGGTCTACGCCAACCCGGGCAACCGCAACAACGAGATCGGCCTGCCGCTGGCGGTGATCGATGCCCCGGAAGATGCCGACTACGCCGTCTACGAGATGGGCGCCGGCAAGCCGGGCGACATCGCCTACCTGACCGACATCGCCCGCCCGCGCTATGCGCTGGTCAACAACATCGCCCCGGCGCACCTGGAACGCATGGGCAGCCTGCTCGGCGTGGCGGTGACCAAGGGCGCGATCTATGCCGCGCTGCCGGCCGATGGCGTGGCCGTCATCAATGTCGACGATGCCTACGGCCGCTGGTTCGAACAGCATTTCATCGGTACCCCGGCGCGCTGCCGGGTGCTGCGCTATGGCCTGGACCACAGCGCCGACGTCACCGCGCGCGACATCCGCGCCGGTGCGCAGGGCAGCCAGTTCACCCTAATCGCGCCGCAGGGCGAGGTCCGCATCGCACTCGGCCTGCCGGGCCGGCACAACGTCAGCAATGCGCTGGCCGCGGCCAGCCTGGCGCTGGGCGCCGGCATCGACCTGGCCCTGGTGGCGTCGGGCCTGGCTGCGGCGCAGCCGGTGCCGGGCCGCCAGATCGCCCACCAGCTGCGCAGCGGCGCGGTGCTGGTGGACGACAGCTACAACGCCAACCCCGGTTCGCTGGCCGCCGCCATCGATGCCCTGGCTGCCGCCCCGGAAGAGGGCTGGCTGGTGCTGGGCGACATGCGCGAGCTGGGCCCGGACGCCGAAGCCCTGCACGCGCAGGCCGGCCTGCGCGCACGTGCCGCCGGCCTCAAGCGCCTGTATGCACTGGGCCCGCTCAGTGCCGCCGCCGCCACCGCCTTCGGCGAAGGCGGCCGTCATTTCGCCACCCATGACGCGCTGTCGCAGGCGCTGAAGGACGAGCTGCACGCTGGCGTGCGCTGCCTGGTCAAGGGTTCCCGTGGCAGCGCCATGGACACGATTGTCAAAGCGCTGCTGGCGCAAGGAGAGGAATCCCCGCATGTTGTATGAACTGGCTCGATGGTTGCAGCAGTTGGAGAGCCTGTTCGGGCTGTTCAACTACCAGACGTTCCGCGCCATCCTTGCCGCGCTGACGGCCCTGTTCCTGTCGCTGTGGCTCGGCCCGGCGGTGATCCGCCGTCTTGCCCAGTTCAAGGGCGGCCAGCCGATCCGTACCGACGGCCCGCAGACCCACTTCGTCAAGGCCGGCACGCCCACCATGGGCGGTTCGCTGATCCTGCTCACCGTCACCCTGTCGGTGCTGATGTGGGCCGACCTGCGCAACCGCTACGTGTGGCTGGTGCTGGCCGTCATGCTGTGCTTCGGCGCCATCGGCTGGTACGACGACTGGATCAAGATCGTGCGCCGCGACCCGAACGGCCTGGCCTCGCGCTGGAAGTACCTGCTGCAGTCGATCTTCGGCCTGGCTGCTGGCATCTTCCTGCTGCAGACCGCCGACGTGCCGGCCGCGCTGACCTTCTACATCCCGATGTTCAAGTCGATCGCGCTGCCGCTGGCTGGCATCAGCTTCGTGGCCATCGCCTACTTCTGGATCGTCGGCTTCTCCAACGCGGTCAACCTGACCGACGGCCTGGATGGCCTGGCGATCATGCCCACCGTGCTGGTGGCCTGCGGCCTCGGCGTGTTCGCCTACGCCTCGGGCAACGTGGTGTTCGCCAACTACCTGCAGATCCCGCAGATTCCTGGTGCCGGTGAACTGGTCATCATCTGCGCGGCCATCGCCGGCGCGGGCCTCGGCTTCCTGTGGTTCAACACCTACCCGGCCATGGTCTTCATGGGCGACATCGGCGCACTGGCGCTGGGCGCGGTGCTGGGCACGATCGCGGTCATCACCCGCCAGGAGCTGGTGCTGGTGATCATGGGCGGCGTGTTCGTCATCGAAACGCTGTCGGTGATGATCCAGGTGGCCTCGTTCAAGCTGACCGGCAAGCGCGTGTTCCGCATGGCGCCGATCCACCACCACTTCGAGCTGAAGGGCTGGCCGGAGCCGCGCGTGATCGTGCGCTTCTGGATCATCTCGGTCGTGCTCGTGCTGATCGGCCTTGCCACCCTGAAGGTGCGCTGAGAATGAACGACCTGTCCCGCCAGGCAACACGCCTCGAAGCCATCGAAGGCAGCTACGACAAGTGGCTGCTGGGCGCGATTATCGCGCTCACGGGCATTGGCGTGGTGATGGTGGCGTCCAGCTCGATCGCACTGATGAGCAGCCCGTTCTACTACCTCAACCGCCACCTGATCTTCCTGGCGGTGGGCATCGTGCTGGCGGTCGTGGCCGCCCGCACCGAGCTGAAGTCGATCGAGCAGTACAACCAGATCCTGCTGCTGGGCTGCTTCGTGCTGCTGCTGGCGGTGTTCACGCCGGGCCTGGGCAGCACGGTCAACGGCGCGCGCCGCTGGATCAACCTGGGCATTTCCAAGTTCCAGACGGTCGAAGCGGTGAAGGTGCTCTACATCGTCTGGCTGTCCAGCTACCTGGTGCGTTTCCGCGACGAGGTCAATGCGACCTGGCCGGCGATGCTCAAGCCGCTGGGCGTGGCCGGTGCGCTGGTCGTGCTGCTGCTGCTGCAGCCCGACTTCGGTTCGTCCACCCTGCTGCTGGCGATCACCGCCGGCATGCTGGTGCTGGGCGGGGTGAACATGCCGCGCATGTCGATGCCGGTGATCATCGGCCTGGTCGGCATGAGCGCGCTGGCGATCATCGAGCCGTACCGCATGCGCCGCATCACCTCCTTCCTCGACCCGTGGGCCGACCAGCAGGGTGACGGCTACCAGCTGTCCAACGCGCTGATGGCCGTGGGCCGTGGCGAGTGGACCGGCGTCGGCCTGGGCAACTCGGTGCAGAAGCTGTACTACCTGCCCGAAGCGCATACCGACTTCATCTTCTCGGTCACCGCCGAGGAATTCGGCTTCCTGGGCACCTGCACCATCGTCGCCCTGTACGCGCTGCTGGTCGGCCGCACCTTCTGGCTGGGCATGCGCTGCGTGGAAATGAAGCGCCACTTCTCCGGCTACATCGCCTTCGGCATCGGCCTGTGGATCAGCATGCAGACCTTCGTCTCGATCGGCGTGAACCTGGGCATCCTGCCGACCAAGGGCCTGACCCTGCCGCTGATCTCCTCGGGCGGTTCGTCGGTGCTGATGACCTGCGTGGCGATGGGCCTGCTGCTGCGCGTGTCCTATGAACTGAAGCGCGCCGAGCGCCGCCAGGCCGTGCGCATCGGCGGTGGCGAAGAGGCCGCGGGTGCGCCCCTGGCTGAACCGGCTGCACCGGCCGCTGCCACCAGCGCGCCGAAGGCTGCCGAACCGGTGGCTGCCGCTGCGCCGACCGCTGCACGTGGCACCAGCCGCCTGCAGTCGCGCATCGAACCGACCTTCGGGAGGCTGTCATGAGCACTGCCTCCACGAACAACACCAACGCCCGCCCGGTGATGATCCTGGCCGGCGGTACCGGTGGCCACATCTTCCCCGGCCTGGCCGTGGCCCGCGTGCTGCGCCAGCGTGGCGTGCCGGTTACCTGGATGGGCGCCGACGGCGCGATGGAAACCCGCCTGGTGCCGCAGCACGACATCCCGGTCGACACCCTGGCCATCACCGGCCTGCGCGGCAAGGGCAAGCTGGCCCTGCTGGGTGCACCGTGGCGGCTGATGCGCGCGCTGCGTGCGGCCGGCATGATCATCCGCAAGCGCCAGCCGCGCGCCGTGGTCGCCTTCGGTGGCTTCGCCTCCGGCCCCGGTGGCATCGCCACCCGCCTGCACGGCCTGCCGCTGCTGGTGCACGAACAGAACCGTGCGCCGGGCATGACCAACCGCATCCTGTCGCGCTACGCGCGCCGCCTGCTGACCGGTTTCCCGGGCACCTTCGCCAAGCGCGAAGAGTTCGTCGGCAACCCGGTGCGCGCGGAAATCGCCGCCATCGCGCCGCCGGAACAGCGCTTCGCCGATCGCCAGGGGCCGCTGCGCCTGCTGGTGGTGGGCGGCAGCCAGGGCGCACGCGCGCTCAACACCGGCGTGCCGCAGGCGATTGCCGCGCTGGCAGGCACCGTGCAGGTACAGGTGCGCCACCAGAGCGGCGAGAAGCTGCATGGCGAAGCCGTGCAGGCCTATGCCGAGGCTGGCGTGCAGGCTGAGATCACCCCGTTCATCGCCGACATGGCCGATGCCTTCGCCTGGGCTGACCTGGTGGTGTGCCGTGCCGGCGCGTCCACCCTGGCCGAGCTGTGCGCGGTGGGCGTGGGCAGCGTGCTGGTGCCGTTCCCCGCTGCCGTCGACGATCACCAGACCCGCAATGCGGAGTACCTGGTCGAGCGCGATGCGGCCGTGTTGCTGAAGCAGGATGGAACGCTGGCCGACGGCATTGCCGCACTGCTGCGCGAACTGTCCGAAAATCCCGCCCGCCGCATGCAGATGGCGCAAGCCGCGCGTGCCCTGGCCAAGGTCGATGCCGCCGAGCGCATCGCCGATATCATTCTCGAGGAAGCTGTATGAAGAAGGCCCGCTACTGCGCCTGCCACGCGCGAGGCCGCGCATGATCCGCCGCCTGCACGACACCAACGACCTGGTGCGCGCGTTCCCGCGCGTGCATTTCGTCGGCATCGGCGGTACCGGCATGAGCGGCATTGCCGAAGTGATGCTGACGCTGGGCTATGAAGTGTCCGGTTCGGACAACGCCGACAACGCGGCCACCCGCCGCCTGGCCGGCCTGGGTGCACGCATCATGCGTGGCCACTCGGCCGCCAACGTGCTGGGCACCGACTGCGTGGTGGTCTCCAGCGCCATCCGCGAAGACAACCCGGAACTGATGGAAGCGCGCAGCCAGCGCATTCCGATCATGCCGCGCGCGGCGATGCTGGCCGAGCTGATGCGCTTCCGCCGCGGCATCGCCGTGGCCGGCACGCACGGCAAGACCACCACCACCAGCCTGACCGCGGCGGTGCTGAGCGAAGGTGGCCTGGACCCGACGTTCGTGATCGGTGGCCAGCTGCTGGCCGCCGGTGCCAACGCCAAGCTGGGCGGTGGCCAGTGGCTGGTGGCCGAGGCCGACGAAAGCGACGGCAGCTTCCTGCGCCTGAACCCGCTGATGTCGATCATCACGAACATCGATGCCGACCACCTGGAAAACTACGGCAACGACTTTGCCCGTGTGCAGGCGGCGTTCGCCGAGTTCCTGCAGCGCCTGCCGTTCTACGGCCTGGCCGTGCTGTGCATCGACGACCCGGAAGTGGCCGCGCTGGCCGCCAAGACCCCGCGCCACGTGATGAGCTACGGCATGAGCCCGCAGGCCGACGTGCGCGCCGAGAACGTGGTGCAGGAAGGGTCGCGCATGCGCTTCACCCTGCGCCTGCCGCAGGGCACCAGCCAGGAAGTCGTGCTGGCCCTGCCGGGCAAGCACAACGTGTTGAACGCACTGGCCGCTGCGGCGGTGGGCTGGCAGCTGGGCGTGGCCCCGGATGCGATCGCCCGCGCGCTGGAAAGCTTCGCCGGCGTCGGCCGCCGCTTCAACGACCTGGGGGAAGTGACCACGGCCAGTGGCGCCAAGGTGCGCATCATCGACGACTACGGCCATCACCCGAGCGAGCTGGAAGCGGTGTTCGCCGCCGCGCGCGGTGGCTGGGCCGACAAGCGTCTGGTGGTGGCCTTCCAGCCGCACCGCTACAGCCGTACCCGCGACCAGTTCGACAAGTTCGCTGCCGTGCTGTCCAGCGTCGATGCGCTGGTGCTGAGCGAGGTCTACCCGGCCGGCGAGGAGCCGATTGCCGGTGCCGATTCGCATGCCCTGGCCCGCGCCATCCGTGCGCGCGGCCGCAGCGAGCCGGTGGTGGTGGGCAAGGCCGCCGAGCTTGCCAGCGTGCTGCCGGACGTGCTGCAGGACGGTGACCTGCTGCTGATGATGGGTGCCGGTGACATCGGCGCCGTCGCCAGCCAGATCGCCGTGGAAGGTTTCAAGGCGGAGGGCCAGGCGTGAGCACGCTGACCTTCCCGCCGCTGCGCGCCACCGCCCCGGCCGTGTTCGGCCGCGTCGCGGTGCTGCTCGGTGGCAGTTCCAGCGAACGCGAGGTGTCGCTGGATTCGGGCCGCAACGTGCTCGAAGCCCTGCAGTCGCGCGGCGTCGATGCGTTCGCCGTGGATGGCATTCCGGCGCTGGCCAAGGCGCTGGCCGCCGGCGGCGTCGACCGCGTGTTCAACATCCTGCACGGCCACAACGGTGGCGGTGAGGACGGCATCGTGCAGGGCCTGATGGACGCCTTCGGCGTGCCGTACACCGGTTCGGACGTGCTGGGCTCGGCGCTGAGCATGGACAAGATCCGCACCAAGCAGGTGTGGCTGTCGCTGGGCCTGCCGACCCCGCAGTACCGCAAGGTGACCGCGGAGAACGTGCACGCCAACGCGGCCGAGCTCGGCCTGCCGGTGGTGGTCAAGCCGGCCAACGAAGGTTCCAGCGTGGGCATCAGCCGGGTGACCGACGACGCCGGCCTGGACGAAGCGGTGGCCCTGGCCGCGCGCTACGACGGCCAGCTGCTGATGGAACAGATGGTGGTGGGCGACGAACTGACCGTGGCCATCCTCGGTGATGTCGCGATGCCGTCGATCCGCATCGTGCCCAAGGGCCAGTGGTACGACTACAACGCCAAGTACATCGCCGAGGACACCCAGTACCTGTGCCCGGGCCTGGACGGGGCAGACGAAGAAGAAATCCGCCGCATCGCCCTGGCCGCGTTCCGCGCCGCCGGCTGCCGTGGCTGGGGCCGCGTGGACGTGATGCGTGACCGCACCAGCGGCCGTTTCTTCCTGCTGGAAGTGAACACCGCGCCGGGCATGACCAGCCACTCGCTGGTGCCCAAGGCCGCGGCACAGGCCGGCATCGGTTTCGAGGAACTGGTGTGGCGCGTGCTGGAACAGACCCTGGAGGCATCGCACGCATGAACGCGGTGCTGCGCATCTTCGTCTGGCTGTTGGCCCTGTCGGTGGTTGCACTGCCGGTGGTGGCCGTGGTCAATGGCTGGGTCGGCGCTGAGCGCTGGCCGCTGGCGAAGCTGCGCGTGCACGGTGAGTTCAAGCGGGTGCCGCCGGAACAGCTGCAGCAGGTGCTGCTGCCGTACGCACATGCGGGCTTCTTCGCGGTCAAGCTGCAGGATGCGCAGGACGCCCTGGAAAAGCTGCCGTGGGTGGAAAGCGCGCAGGTGCGCAAGCAGTGGCCGGACGTGCTGGAAGTGACCCTGGTCGAGCACAAGCCGTTCGCACGCTGGGGCGAAGGCCGCCTGCTTTCCGAGCAGGGCAAGCTGTTCCCCACGCCGAAGAAACTGGCCGACCTGCAGCTGCCCGAGCTGGATGGCCCGGACAGCCAGACCGAAGAAGTGGTGAAGCTGTACAACGATGCGCGCGCGCTGTTCGCACCGGCCGGTGTGGACGTGCGCCGCCTGACCATGGATGCACGCGGCAGCTGGTCGCTGCTGCTGAGCAATGGCACCGAAGTGGTGGTCGGCCGTGACGATGCCCGCTCGCGCCTGCAGCGCTTCGTGCGCGTGCTGCCGCAGCTGGCCAACCAGGCTGCGCCGATCGAGCGCGCCGACCTCCGATACACCAATGGTTTCACCCTGAGCTGGGGAACGCCGGCCACGCCGGCCGGCGCACCCGCGACCCCGGCCAAACGAACGCAGGAAAGGACATGAATCGCAAGGGTGACAAATCGCTGATCGTCGGCCTGGATATCGGCACCTCCAAGGTGGTGGCGCTGGTGGGCGAGTATTCGCCGGGCAACCCGATCGAAGTGATCGGCATCGGCTCGCACGAATCGCGCGGCCTCAAGCGCGGCGTGGTGGTGGACATCGAATCGACCGTGCAGTCGATCCAGCGTGCGGTGGAAGAAGCCGAGCTGATGGCCGGCTGCGAGATCCGCTCGGTGTACGCCTCCATTTCCGGCAACCACGTGCAGTGCAAGAACTCGCCCGGCATCGTGCCGATCCGCGACGGCGAAGTGACCTGGGGTGACCTGGATCGCGTGCTGGATGCGGCCAAGGCGGTGGCGATCCCGGCTGACCAGAAGATCCTGCATGCGATCCCGCGCGAGTACGTGCTGGACGATTCGCAGGAAGGCATCCGCAACCCGGTCGGCATGACCGGCGTGCGCCTGGAAGTGCATGCCCACCTGGTGGTCTGCGCGCAGTCCGCGGCGGCCAACATCAGCAAGTGCGTGCAGCGCTGCGGCCTGCAGGTGGACGACCTGGTGCTGTCCTCGCTGGCCTCCAGCGTGGCGGTGCTGACCGCCGACGAAAAGGAACTGGGCGTGGTGCTGGTCGACATGGGCGCCGGCACCACCGACATCGCCGTGTTCGTGCAGGGTGCGATCTGCCACACCGCGTCGCTGCCGATCGCCGGCGACCACGTGACCAACGACATCGCGCACATGCTGCGCACGCCGACCCCGGAAGCCGAGCAGATCAAGGTGCGCTACGCCTGCGCCCTGGCCCAGCTGGCCACCGCCGAGGAAAGCATCCAGGTGCCGTCGGTGGGCGACCGTCCGCCGCGCCGCATGCCGCGCCATTCGCTGGCGCAGGCAGTGCAGGGCCGTTACGAAGAGATCTTCGAGATGGTGCAGGCCGAACTGCGCCGCTCCGGTTTCGAGGAACTGGTGCGCGCCGGCCTGGTGCTGACCGGTGGTGCTTCGAAGATGGAAGGCGTGGTCGAACTGGCCGAGGAAATGCTGCAGATGCCGGTGCGCGTGGGTATTCCGCAGCACGTCACCGGCCTCGGCGAAGTGGTGGGCAACCCGGTGCATGCCACCGGCGTGGGCCTGCTGCTGATGGGCAGCCAGAACGAGCATCCGCGCCGGCCGTCGCTGCCGACCGGACGCGCGGGCAGCATGTTCAAGAAACTCAAGACCTGGTTCCGCGGCGAATTCTGACGCGGAACCTGCATCACCCGGGTCCGCCCGGTTGCAATACCGGCAACACGACGCAACAACGCAACACACAACCCACACAGCCGCATCGGCAACATGACGCGAAAAGGCAGGAGGCCTGAACGCCCATGCCACCGACAAGCGGATACAACGAGGACACGGACATGGCGCATTTTGAACTGATCGAAAAGATGGCACCCAATGCGGTGATCAAGGTGGTTGGCGTGGGCGGCGGCGGCGGCAATGCCGTGGCGCACATGGTCAACTCGGCAGTGGATGGTGTGGAATTCATCACCGCCAACACCGACTCGCAGGCCATCAAGAATTGCGGTGCCAAGCTGCAGCTGCAGCTGGGTACCAACGTGACCAAGGGCCTGGGCGCAGGCGCGAACCCGGAAGTCGGCCGCCAGGCTGCTCTGGAAGACCGTGAGCGCATCATGGACGCCCTGCAGGGCGCGGACATGGTGTTCATCACCGCCGGCATGGGCGGCGGCACCGGCACCGGCGCTGCACCGGTGGTGGCACAGCTGGCCAAGGAAATGGGCATCCTGACCGTGGCCGTGGTCACCAAGCCGTTCCCGTTCGAAGGCCGTCGCCGCATGCAGGTCGCGCTGAAGGGCATCGAAGAGCTGAGCCAGCACTGCGACTCGCTGATCACCATCCCGAACGAGAAGCTGATCACCGTGCTGGGCCGCAACGCCACCATGATCCAGGCCTTCCGTGCCGCCAACGACGTGCTGCAGGGCGCCGTGCAGGGCATCGCCGACCTGATCGTGCGTCCGGGCCTGATCAACGTCGACTTCGCCGACGTGCGCACCGTCATGTCCGAAATGGGCCTGGCGATGATGGGTACCGGCACCGCACGTGGCGATGACCGCGCGCAGGCCGCTGCCGAAGCCGCCATCCAGAACCCGCTGCTGGACGATGTGAACCTGGCCGGTGCCAACGGCATCCTGGTCAACATCACCGCCGGTGCCGACTTCACCATGGCCGAGTTCGACGAGATCGGCCGCACCATCGATGGCTTCGCTTCGGAAGACGCCACCGTGGTGGTGGGTACCGTGCTCGACCCGGACATGCAGGACGAAGTGCGCGTGACCGTGGTGGCCACCGGCCTGAACCGCGTGTCGGCCAGCAAGAGCCAGCGCCCGGGCGAACGCGCGCCGATCAAGCTGGTGCGCAACGCGACCACCGGCCAGCCGGAATTCGGCGACTTCGACAACGGTGGCGACGCCGTGTCCAAGGCCGTCGGCGGCATGGGTCTGGGCCTGCGTCGTGCCAGCAGCGACAGCGTGGCCGCGTCGACCCCGTCGGCACCGGCCTCTTCGGCCCCGGCGTCGGCTGAACTGCCGAACGATTACCTGGACATCCCGGCCTTCCTGCGCCGCCAGGCGGACTAAGCGGAGCTGCCCGGGGCTTGTCCCCCCCGGGTTGCGCCACCATGTCCAGAAAATGCGGGCGCCGGGCCAGGATGGGCCCGGCCGCCTTGCTTCACGCGTGTCCCACCGGCAGCCTCCAGGGGTGTTTCAGCCGGGGTATGGGGACGTGCGTGTTAATCTAGCGTGTCACTTCCGGTCTACCCCCATGATCCAGCAACGCACCCTCAAGAACACGATCCGCGCCACCGGCGTTGGCCTGCACAGCGGTGACAAGGTCTACATGACCCTGCGCCCGGCACCGGTCAACCATGGCATCGTGTTCCGGCGCGTGGATCTGGACCCGGTGGTGGAAGTGCCGGCCAAGGCCGAACTGGTCACCGAAGTGACCCTGTGCACCGGCCTGACCTGCAACGACGCCAAGATCCAGACCGTCGAACACCTGATGTCGGCACTGGCCGGCCTGGGTGTGGACAACATCATCGTCGAACTGTCCTCGGCCGAGCTGCCGATCATGGACGGTTCGTCCGGCCCGTTCGTGTTCCTGCTGCAGTCGGCGGGCATCGTGGAACAGGACGCGCCCAAGCGCTTCATCCGCGTGCTGAAGACCGTGGAAGTGACCGAGGGCGACAAGGTCGCCCGCTTCACCCCATACGAGGGTTACAAGCTGGGCTTCACCATCCAGTTCGACCACCCGATGATCCCGGCCAAGCAGTCGCGCCAGGAAATCGAGTTCTCGACGATGGCCTACACCAAGGAAATCTCCCGCGCGCGCACCTTCGGCTTCATGCGCGACCTGGAGTACATGCGCGAGCGCAACCTGGGCCTGGGCGGTTCGATGGACAACGCCATCGTGCTGGACGAGTTCCGCGTGCTCAACGAAGACGGCCTGCGCTACGCCGACGAATTCGTGCGCCACAAGATCCTCGATGCGATCGGTGACCTCTATCTGGCCGGTGGCCAGGTGCTGGGCGCCTACGAGGGCTTCAAGTCCGGCCACGCACTCAACAACAAGCTGGTGCGGGCGCTGATGGCCGATGCCACCGCCTGGGAATGGGTGACCTACGAGTCGCCGACCGCCGAAGATCCGGTGGTGTACGCCGTGCCGGCCTACGCCTGACCGTTCCAGGTTGTTGAAATGCAAGAAGAAAACGCCGCCTTCCAGGGCGGCGTTGTCGTTTCCGGGCAGGGCTGGCTGAATGGCGCAGCGCGTAAAGCGACGGTCGGCTGCGGATCACGGTTTTGTGAACCTGACCGCTTTGAAGCCTGAATATAACGATTATTTAACAACAATCTAACGACTCGACCACCCGGGACGGCTAGGATGCGACCCGGCCCCCGAAAATGTTTCACGCTGCGGTGACACGCGCGACGGGGATCGGAGCTGGATGCTCCGTTGTCCTCAGGACCCTTGCTTCGGTTTGACCGGGGCATCCTGCAGGGCCGCCAAGGCGTCGCGTAGCCCTTTGTGCGTGGCGGCTGAAACTGCGTGGGGGCCATTCCGGTTGTCGTGCGCTGGGGAGCGCGTGGGAGTGGGAGACGCAGTCTTGATGGTCACCTTGGTGGCCTTCAGCCCGATGGACCGGGCCGCGTCGAGCAACTGGGCTTCGGCAAGCCGCAACTTGGCATGCCAGACCGGTGATTCGACGAGAAAAACGAGGTGTTCCCCGTCCACATTGGCCAGCCGGCAACGGTTGCGCAACGCGGGCGGTAACTGGGGGCGCAACTGACGGTCCAGCGCATCGAGCCACAAGGCACGGCGCAGAGGGTTCCCGCTTTTGTCCGCCATCACTGCATCCAGTGCCGGTTTCGGCCTGGACGCGGGACGAACGCTGGATTTCGGCTCAGACATGAAAACTCACTGATGGCATTCAAAAAGATCGTAATCAAAACGCGTGAAGGGCAGGCCAAATCGCCGATCGCGCGTCTGCGGTTCTATTTCGAGGACCGCCCCCGCGCCCTGCTGGGCAGCGTGCTCGGGGTAGGCTGCATTATCGGCCTTGCCGGCGGCATTGGCGCCAGCGCGCTCAATGATTCGCGCCTGCAGGCCAAGGTCGACCGCCAGGAAGCTGAACTGGCCAAGGTCCAGCGCGATGCGCAGACCCAGGTCAACGCCCTGGCCGCCCGCCTGGGCGAGCTGCAGGCACAGGCCACCCGCCTGAACGCCCTCGGCGAGCGCCTGACCCAGATGGGCAAGCTGGAAGACGGCGAGTTCGACTTCAACGAGATCCCCGGTCTGGGTGACGGCGATGCCGGCGGCCCGACCTCGGACATCCCGGTCAAGGACGTCAACGCCGACTTACAGGTGCTGGAGCAGCGCTTTGCTGCTTCAGGCCGCCAGTTGTCGGTGATGGAATCGCTGATGTTCGACCACCAGCTGCAGCAGAACGCCGTGCCCTCGCGCATGCCGATCCGCAACAGCTACGTGACCTCCGGCTTCGGCACCCGTGCCGATCCGTTCGGACGCGGTGCCGCCACCCACAAGGGCATGGATTTCCACGCCAAGGTGGGCGACCCGGTGATGTCCGTGGCCGATGGCGTGGTCAGCTTCTCCGGCGTGAAGGGCGGCTACGGCAACGTGGTCGACGTTGACCACGGCAACGGCTACGTGACCCGCTACGCGCACAATTCGCGCCTGGTGGTGAAGGTCGGTGACCTGGTTCGTGCCGGCCAGGAAGTGGCCAAGGCCGGTTCCACCGGCCGCTCGACCGGTGCCCACGTGCACTTCGAGGTCTGGGAAAACGGCAACGTGGTCAACCCGCGCAAGTTCCTCGGCGACGGCGGCAACACCCCGGTCGGCCGCATCAGCCGCGGTTGAACCCTGGTTGGGGGTAGCGCGGGGCCATGCCCCGCGAGCGCGCAGCGCGGTGAACCGATAGAGACCGCCGGGCATGGCCCGGCGCTACCGGTTTGCCAGATCCGGGACGATTGTGACCGGATCAGTGCTTGAAACCCCTCGCGGTCGTCCCAAGCTACAATGGGTGTTGCCATCGACAGGGCGCCAGGCGCCCTGTTTCGTTTGCGGCGGACGGATCCCCAGGGGGAAGACCGGGCCGCTGTGTCCATCCAACCCGGTTCCTTCAATGATCAACAGCCTGCTTACCCGCGTATTTGGCAGTCGTAATGAACGACAGCTGCGCCAGCTCAACCGCATCGTCGCCAAGATCAATGCGCTGGAGCCGGAGATCGAGAAGCTTTCCGACGAGCAGCTGCAGGCCAAGACGCCGGAGTTCAAGCAGCGCATCGCCGGTGGTGAAGCCCTGGACAAGGTGTTGCCGGAAGCGTTCGCGGTCTGCCGCGAAGCCGGCCGCCGCGTGCTGGGCATGCGCCACTACGACGTGCAGCTGATCGGCGGCATGGTGCTTCACCTGGGCAAGATCGCAGAAATGCGCACCGGTGAAGGCAAGACCCTGGTCGCGACCCTGCCGGTGTACCTCAACGCGCTGGAAGGCAAGGGCGTGCACGTGGTCACCGTGAACGACTACCTGGCCCGCCGCGACGCCGCCCAGATGGGCAAGCTGTACAACTGGCTGGGCCTGAGCGTGGGCGTGGTCTACCCGGGCATGCCGCACAGCGACAAGCGCGAAGCGTATGCCTCGGACATCACCTACGGCACCAACAACGAATTCGGTTTCGACTACCTGCGCGACAACATGGCGCTGTCCAAGGCCGACCGCTACCAGCGCGGCCTGCACTACGCCATCGTCGACGAAGTCGACTCCATCCTGATCGACGAAGCGCGTACCCCGCTGATCATCTCCGGCCCGGCCGACGATTCCCCGGAGCTGTACATCCGCGTCAACCGCGTCGTGCCGAACCTGGTCAAGCAGGAAGCGGAAGACGGCGAGGGCGACTTCTGGGTGGACGAGAAGGGCAAGCAGGTGCACCTGTCCGAAGCGGGCATGGAGCACGCCGAGCAGCTGCTGGTGGAAGCCGGCATCCTCGACGGCGAGACCGAAGGCCTGTACGCGCCGCAGAACCTGACCGTGGTCCACCACCTCAACGCCGCCCTGCGCGCGCACGCCATCTACCAGCGTGACGTGGATTACATCGTGCGCGACGGCGAAGTGGTCATCGTCGACGAATTCACCGGCCGTACCCTGTCCGGTCGCCGCTGGTCCGACGGCCTGCACCAGGCCGTGGAAGCGAAGGAAGGCGTGCCGGTCCAGCGCGAGAACCAGACGCTGGCAAGCATCACCTTCCAGAACCTGTTCCGCATGTACAAGAAGCTGTCCGGCATGACCGGTACGGCCGATACCGAAGCGTTTGAATTCCAGAGCATCTATGGCCTGGAAGTGGTGGTCATCCCGACCAACCGCCCGACCATCCGCAAGGACAGCCCGGACCAGGTGTTCCTCAACCGCAAGGGCAAGTTCAATGCGGTCCTGGCCGACATCGAAGAGTGCGCCAAGCGCGGCCAGCCGGTGCTGGTGGGTACCACCTCGATCGAAACCTCGGAAATGCTGTCCGAGCACTTGAGCAAGGCCGGCGTGAAGCACGAAGTGCTCAACGCCAAGCAGCACGACCGCGAAGCGACCATCGTCGCCAACGCCGGTCGTCCGGCCGCGGTGACCATCGCCACCAACATGGCCGGCCGTGGTACCGACATCGTGCTGGGTGGTTCGCTGGAAGCGGAAATCCACGAACTGGGCGAGGGCGCGACCGACGAGCAGAAGGCGGCGGTCAAGGCCGAATGGCAGAAGCGCCATGACGCGGTGAAGGCCGCCGGCGGCCTGCACATCGTCGGCACCGAGCGCCACGAATCGCGCCGTATCGACAACCAGCTGCGTGGCCGTTCGGGCCGCCAGGGTGACCCGGGTTCGTCCCGCTTCTACCTGTCGCTGGAAGACAACCTGATGCGCATCTTCGCCTCCGACTGGGTGCAGAAGGCCATGCGCATGATGGGCATGAAGGAAGACGACGTCATCGAGGACCGCCTGGTCAGCCGCCAGATCGAAAAGGCGCAGCGCAAGGTCGAGGCCCACAACTTCGACATCCGCAAGAACCTGCTGGACTTCGACGACGTCAACAACGACCAGCGCAAGGTGATCTACGCCCAGCGCGACGAGCTGCTGGACGCCGAATCGGTGAAGGACAACGTCGATGGCATCCGCGACGACGTGATCTTCGATGTCGTCGCCCGCTTCGTGCCGCCGAACTCGGTGGACGAGCAGTGGGACCTGCGTGGCCTGGAAGCGACCCTGGAGTCGGACTTCGGCCTGCAGATGTCGCTGGTGGACATGGTCAAGTCGCACGAGGAACTGGACGCCGAAGGCATCGCTGCCAAGGTGCTGGAGCGCGTCAACCAGCACTTCGCCGAGAAGGAAGCCGGCGTGGGCGAGGAAACCATGCGTGCGCTGGAAAAGCACGTGATGCTGACCGTGCTCGACCAGAGCTGGAAGGAACACCTGGCCCGCATGGACTACCTGCGCCAGGGCATCTACCTGCGTGGTTACGCGCAGAAGCAGCCCAAGCAGGAGTACAAGAAGGAAGCCTTCGAGCTGTTCTCGGACATGCTGGAGAACGTCAAGCGCGAAGTGGTGACCCTGCTGGCCCGCGTGCGCATCCGCAGCGACGAGGAAGTGCAGGCGCTGGAAGCAGCCGAACGGCAGCAGGTGGAAGCCCGCCTGAGCCAGTCGCAGTTCCAGCACCAGGACGCCGGCAGCTACAGCGCCGACGAGGAAGCGGCACAGGTGGAAGCCGCGCAGCAGGGGATGAACCCGCTGCAGCGTGACGAGCCGAAGATCGGCCGCAACGATCCGTGCCCCTGCGGCAGTGGCAAGAAGTACAAGCACTGCCACGGCCAGCTGAGCTGACCCCAGGAAGCCCCGCGAAAGCGGGGCTTCTTCGTTATGGCCGGGGCGATGGCCGCGCCGGGCCGGAGCCCGGCATTGCGCGGCGCCCTGCCGATTCGGCATCCTGTCCCCATGCCTTCCCCGAAACGATCGATCCATGTCGTGGCCGGCGTCATCACCGACGCCCGTGGCCGCATCCTGCTCAACCGCCGTACCGAGAACCGCGACATGGCCGGCCTGTGGGAATTCCCGGGCGGCAAGCGCGAGGCCGGCGAGACGTCCGAACAGGCGCTGGTGCGTGAACTGCGCGAGGAGCTCGGCATCGAGGCCGAGATCGGCGAGTGGATCATGGACGTGCCGCAGCACTACCCGGACAAGCACCTGACCCTGGACGTGCGGCACATCCGCAGCTGGAAGGGCACCCCGCGCGGGCGCGAGGGCCAGGCCATCACCTGGGTGGCGCCGGACAAGCTGGGCCGCTATTCGATGCCGCCGGCCGACCTGCCGGTGGTAGCCGCGCTGCGGCAACCGGACCGTTACCTGATCACCCCGGCGCCGGAGGACGGCGAGCACGGGCCGCAGCGCTGGCAGGACCAGCTGCAGGAGGCGGTGGCCGCGGGCCAGCAGCGCATCCAGCTGCGCCTGCCGGCCGCGCACCCGCAGCGGCAGGCGTTGATCGAACAGGCCCTGCGGGCACACCGCCAGGGCGTGCAGTGGCTGCTCAACCGCGATATCGAACTGGCCCGCACCCTGGGCGTCGGTGTTCACCTGGGCAGCGAACAGCTGGCGACCCTGCAGGAACGCCCGCTGCCAGCCGGGCAGCTGGTGGCTGCCTCCTGCCACGACCTGGCGCAGCTGCAGGCGGCGCAGCGGCTGGGCTGCGATTTCGCCGTGCTGGGCCCGGTGCTGGCCACGGCCAGCCATCCCGATGCCACGCCGCTGGGCTGGGAGGCGTTCGCCGCGCTGCGCGCGCAGGTGTCATTGCCGATCTACGCGCTGGGCGGGCTGGATGCCGGCCACGTCAGCCAGGCCCGCCGCCACGGCGGCCAGGGCATCGCCGCGATCCGCGGCCTGTGGCCGGGCGGGTAGCGCGGTGCTTCTGGCCTTCCGCCGGGCATGGCCCGGCGCTACCACAGGGTCGGCCGCCCGCTGTCAGTAGATCCACGCCATGCGTGGATGCGGCCCTACAACGTGATCCAGAAACACCCGTACTGCCGCCGCAGCCCCAGCACCGTCGCGGCGCGCGCCGCACTGCCCGGCAGGGTCTGTTCCAGGCGCAGGCCGATGGGATGCCGTGGCGCCGCCGGCTCCGGGTCGGATCCCTGCGCAGCAGGGCTCTGACCCTCTTCCAATGGCAGCTGCTGATCCCCCTGCGGATACACCGGCACCACGTCCACCAGCGGCCGCCGCACCACCGATTCCAGCTGGCCGAGGATGCGCTGCGCGCCGGCATCGGACACCGCGCTCCACAGGTACAGCGTGGACAGCCGGTTGACGTCCTGGGTGTTCACCGCGTCGTGCAGGGCCTGCACCAGCTCGCTCAGGCGGCGAGGGCAGCTGGCGCCCAGGCTGTCGCGCTGCAGGGTGCTGCCGGCCGGTGGCGGCGGCGGGCGCCGCGACTGCGCGCCCACGCTGTCACAGGGACGGTCGGTATAGACGCTCTGGCCCTGCGCATCGGTGCAGCGGTTCAAGCGCGTGGATTGGGCGTGGGCGTCGATGCTGGCCGCGGACAACAGCACCAGCAGCAGGGACAGGACGGCTTTCATCGCCACAGGGTAGCGTTGAACGCGACAACACAGTGCGCTTTCAGCCGTTCAGCAGCTTCAGCACCGACACCGTCGGCTTGGCCAGGTTCAGCGTGTAGAAGTGCAGGCCGGGTGCGCCGCCTGCGACCAGCCGCTCGCACAGCTTGGCCACGACTTCAGCACCAAACGCGCGCACCGACTCACTGTCATCGCCATAGGCCAGCATCTTGCGGCTGATCCAGCGCGGGATCTCGGCACCGCACTGCTCGGAGAAACGCCGCAGCTGGCTGAAGTTGGCGATCGGCATGATGCCCGGGGTGATCGGCACCTGCACGCCCAGCCGCTGCACTTCATCGACGAAGTGGAAGTACGCGTCGGCGTTGTAGAAGTACTGGGTGATGGCCGCATCGGCGCCTGCATCGACCTTGGCCTTGAAGTGCTTCAGGTCGGTCAGTGCGTCCGGTGCCTGCGGATGGGTTTCCGGGTAAGCGCCCACTTCGATGCGGAAGGCATCGCCGTGTTCGGCGCGGATGAAGGCGATCAGTTCGGACGCATAGCGCATGTCGCCGGGGAAGCCCATGCCCGAGGGCAGGTCACCGCGCAGCGCGACCAGGCGCCGGCAGCCGATGGCGCGGTACAGCTTGAGCAGCTCGCGGATCTCCTGGCGGGTGCCGCCGACGCAGGACAGGTGCGGCGCAGCGTCCAGGCCGTGGTGCTGGTTGAGATGGCGCACCGTCTCGGAGGTGTAGCTGAGGGTCGAGCCACCGGCACCGAACGTACAGGACACGTACTCGGGGGCGTACGCCTTCAGCCGGGCGGCGGCACGGTCCAGCTGGCCACGCTGCTCATCGGTCTTGGGCGGGTAGAACTCGAAGCTGATGGCGGTCATGGCACGGGCGGTGGCGGCGGGTGCGGTTGAGTATATCTCTCCATCAAGATGGATGTGAAGTTGCGCGACGTGAAGAACCGGTCCGCCCCGGGCGACCGTTCACCCGGGCGCACGGCCGTTGCTCCGCTACTGCAACACGCCGGCAGCCACGGCGGCCAGGCTGGCCGCATCCCCCCACGCACCCGTCCCTGCAAGGAGTACGCGATGAAGATGATGCTGGCGATGTACTACGCGATGAAGGCCCTGGCCCGGCTGGCGATGCTGGGCATGGCGATGGCCGTGCTCGGCTCGGGCGCTGCCCATGCCGCCGGGGCGGCCCCGGCTGGCACCGGCAAGGTGCAGGTGGAAGTGGTCGGGCATGGCCGCCCGCTGCTGATGATCCCCGGCCTGAACAGCAGCGCCGAGGTCTGGCACGAGACCTGTCGGGCGCTGAAGGACGTGCAGTGCCACCTGGTGCAGCTGCCGGGCTTTGCCGGCGCCCGCGCCGCCGACCCGCGACCGGCCGATTTCCTGTCGGCCATGCGCGACCAGCTGCTGGCCTACGTGCACGACCAGAAACTGGATCATCCGGCGGTGATCGGCCACAGCCTGGGCGGCGTGCTGACCCTGCAGATGGCGGTGAAGGAACCGGACGCACTGGGGCCGCTGGTCATCGTCGATTCGTTGCCGTTCTATGCCGGCATGCAGAACCCGCAGGCGACGGCACGGAGCGTGCAGCCGATGGCCGAGCAGATGCGCACGGCGATGCTGGCCGCGGACCCGGCCAGCTACCAGGCGCAGGCCGAAGCGGCGCTGGCCCCGTTGACCAACAGCACCGCGCGCCTGCCCGAGCTGAAGCGCTGGGGCCATGACAGCGATCGCGCCACCACCGCCGATGCGATGTACTCGCTGCTGGTGACCGACCTGCGCAGCGAGGTGGCCGGCATCCGTTCGCCCACGCTGGTCCTCGGCGCCTGGGCGTCCTACCAGGCAATGGGTGCGACCGAAGCCTCGGCGCGTGCGATCTTCCAGTCGCAGTACGCCGCGCTGCCCGGCGTGCGCATCGAACTGAGCGCGACCGGCCACCACTTCCTGATGTGGGATGATCCGCAGTGGCTGCGTGGGCAGGTACAGGCATTCCTGGACAGCCACCGCTGATCCTTCCGTCCGCTCCGGCCATCGCCATGCCCGATTCGACTTCCACACTGCGCTTCTGGCTGATCAACACCTTCGGGTGGGCGCTGTTCTGCGCGCTCAGCCTGGCGATGACCAGCACCTTCGGTGGCGGCGCCAGCAGCGGTGGCACGCTCATCAGCGTCGGATTGGGCGTGCTGCTGTGGGGCATCAGTGCAGGCGTGCGCGCATTGGCCCTGCGGCGCGGCTGGTGGCAGCGCGAGTTCGGCGCGCTGGTGCTGCGGCTTGCGCTGGCGGTGCTGCTGGGCGCGCTGCTGGCGCAGCTGCTGCTGACCGCCGTGCTGCAGCCGGCGCTGGCACTGGGCTGGGTGGATTTCGGCGGCCGGGCGGGTGACTTCCGCCCGGTGGCGCGGCTGGCCTATCTGCTCAACACCGTGCTGCTGCTGGGCCTGTGGACCGCGCTGTGGGCCGGCCTGCACAGCCTGCGCCAGGCGCGCCACGCGGAACTCGAACGCCTGCGGGCGGAGGCCCAGCGCAGCGCGCTGGAACGCGATGCACTGCGCGCGCGCTTGAATCCGCACTTCATGTTCAATGCGCTGAACAACCTGCGAGCGCTGATCCTCGAAGACCCCGAGCGCGCGCGGCAGATGGTCACCGATCTGTCGCGCACGCTGCGCCACGCGCTGGAGCACGCGCGCAACGAGGAGGCACTGCTGGCCGACGAGCTGGCCGTGGTGCGCGATTACCTGGCCGTTGAAGCGGTGCACTACGAACAGCGCCTGCAGCTGCACATCGACGTGAGTGAAGAGGCCGCGCAGGCACGGTTGCCGGTGATGGCGCTGCAGCTGCTGGTGGAAAATGCGATCAAGCACGGCATCGCCGTGTGTCCTGGCGGTGGCGAGGTGCGTATCAGCGCGCAGTGCCGCGACGGCCTGCTGCGGCTGCAGGTCGACAACCCGCTGGGTGTGGCCACGGCCGGCACGGATGCCACGACCGCCGGGCATGGCGTCGGCCTGGCCTACCTGCGCTCGCAGCTCGGCCGTGGCGGCCGCTTCCATCTGCAACCGCTGGACGGCCGCATGCAGGCCGTCCTGGAGATTCCGCAATGCGCACGACCCTGAATGTCCTGATCGTCGATGACGCGCGGCTGGCGCGGCAGGAACTGCGCACGCTGCTGGCGGCGCTGCCGTGGGTGCAGTGCGTGGGCGAGGCCGATGACGTACCGGCGGCGCGCGAGGCGATCGCACGATTGAAACCCGACCTGGTGCTGCTGGATGTGCAGATGCCGTCCGGCACCGGCTTCGACGTGCTCGATGGCCTGGATCCGGCACCCGCCGTGGTGTTCGTCACCGCCTACGATGCCTATGCGGTACGTGCCTTCCAGACCAATGCGCTGGATTACCTGGTCAAGCCGGTGGAAGCGCCGCGCCTGCATGAAGCACTGGAACGCGTGCGCCAGCACGAGGTGCCTGCCGCGCCGGCGGTGGTTGCAGGTGGCAGCCTGAACGCGCAGGACCAGGTGTTCGTGCGCGATGGCGAGCGTTGCTGGTTCGTGGCGGTGGGCGAGATCCGCCGGCTGGTGGTGGATGGCAATTACACCCGCCTGTGGTTCCGCGACCAGAACGCGCTGCTGACCCGCAGCCTGAGCGCGCTGGAAGCACGCCTGCCAGCCGAGCTGTTCTTCCGCGCCAACCGCAACACGCTGGTGAACCTGCGGCGCATCCGCAGCGTTACGCCCAGCATTGCCGATGGCTACGACCTGACGCTGGATGATGGCAGCGAGGTGGAAGTCTCGCGGCGGCAGGCGCGTGAGCTGCGCGAGCGGATGGCGTTGTAGCCGCTGCTACAGCTCGGCGGGCTGACCCGTCAAACGGGCCATGACCCCTTCGCCGCCATGCTGGATGACCAGCTCGAGCCCGTAGTGGCTGCAGAGTCGCCGCATGATGTCCAGGCCCAGGCCGTTGCCCTCGCTGCCATCTCGCTTGTCGAAGGGCCGCGGTTCGGGCCAGCTGCCCAGAAAGGGCAATGTACCCGCGGTGTTGTGCACCAGCAGGTGACCGTCCTGCCATGCAATCAGGACCTCTCCCTGCGCGGTATGCGCGAACGCATTGCCGACCAGATTGGCCAGGACGACGCGCAGGGCCGCCTCGGGCGCACGCAGCGCGGCCTCGTTGGGCACGGTCAGCCGCACTTCGACAGGCCGCGCGGCCAGCAACGGAGACTGCTCGATGATCACCCGTTCCAGCAGCGGTACCAGCTTGACCGGCGGCGCACCGTGGCTGGCGGTTTCTTCGCGTGCCAGCGCCAGCAGCGCTGCGATGGCCTGCTGCAGCTGCAGTGCCGAAAGGCGGATGTGCTGCACATGCTGGCGGCCACGCTCGGACAGTGCTGGCTCGCTCGATAGTTGGCCTGCCGCGCTGGAGATGACGCTCAGAGGTGTACGCAGCTCATGGCTGGCATCGCGCGTGAACGCCTGTTCGCGGGCAAGGAAGGCAGCGACGCGTGCGGACAACCCATCGAGCGCGCGCGCGAGTACGCCAATCTCGTCATCGTCGAAACGTGCTGCCAGGCGCATGCCGTGGCCAGGTTCCGGCTGCAGCGCTTCAACCTCTTCGACCAGCACGTAGAGCGAGCGCGTGCTGCGATGGGCGAGCCACATGCCAAGAGCAATCGCCGCGATCAAGACCAGCAGTGCCGTGCCGGCCAGCAGCATGACAACCCGGTCGCGGATCGGTCGGACCACCAGTTGCGCGCTGACTTCCGACACGAGCCACGCAGGCGGGGCGCCGGCCGGAGGATCGATCCGCTTGAGATGGTAGTGCCGCCCATCGACGCCTGCGAACTCCGAGCGCCAGGGTTCCTTTGCGAACTCGCTGCGTAGATCGTCAGGGAAGGTCGAAGGTGAGTCATGCAGCTGGATGGCGGCGTCGGCAGGCGTCCCCCAGTCCCCTTCGTGCGCGTGGCGGGCAAGCTGGGCCCGCGCTTCACGGTCCAGCTGGGCGTTGAAGATGCTGTCTTCCACCACGTACATGAATACCAGCGAATAGGTGCCGAACACCATGGCGGTAAACAGCGCGAAGGCGGTGAATGTGATCACCAGTCGGCGGCGCAGGCGCTGGGTTGGCCGCGGCCTCATGGCGAGGCTTCCAGACGGAAGCCGACACCGTGGACGGTTCGCAGCATCTCGCCTTCAAACGGCCTGTCCAGTGCCTGCCGCAACAGATACAGGTGCGATCGCAGCGGATCGGAAGGCGGTGCCTCATCACCCCACAGGCGTTGAACGAGCTCGCTGCGCGTGACCGTTCGCGGCCAGGCCTCGGCCAGCATGAGCAGGATGCTCTGCGGGACCTGTGCCAGTTCCAGAAGCATTCCTGCACGCCTGGCCTGGCCGCTGCGGCGGTCGATGCTCAACGGTCCAACCTGCAGGAGGTTCGGTTGACCCACGCGATGGCGGCGGGCGAGGGCGAGACAGCGGGCGAGCAGTTCGGCGTCGTCGAAGGGCTTGACCAGATAGTCATCTGCGCCCGCAGCGAAGCCCTGCAGCTTGTCGCCGATCGCATCCCGTGCGGTCAGCATCAGCACCGGGACGTGCCGATCGCTTCGCTCGCGCAGCCGATGGCAGACGGTCGTGCCATCGATGCCGGGCAACCCGATATCGAGCAGCAATACATCCGGCGGTGAAGCCAGTGCCAACTGCAGCCCGAGGTGACCTTCAGCGGCAAAATCGACCAGATGGCCATGCGCCTGCAGCATGTCGATGATGGCCGAGGCCAACGGCAGGTTGTCTTCAATCAACAGCAGGCGCAGGCGCTCGGCGTCCATGGTCAGGGCTGCATGCGGGCCAGGAGAGCGTTAGCTTCGTCCAGTCCGGGCTGCTTTTCCAGCACAGCCAGTATCTGCGAACGGGCCAGTTCGGTCCGTCCCAGGCGCCAGTGGGCTTCTGCCATCGCGACCTGCAGCCTCGGTTCGTCCATATGCGGGCTGGCCAACTGCATGATGGACAGCGCGTCGGTGATGGCGCTGGCATCCTTGGCGCCCTTCAGCTGGTAGAAGCCCAGCATGCCGATCAACTCCACGTGATGGTCGGAAGGGCGCTGCGCCAGTTCTCGTGCCGCCTGTCCATCGCGCTGCTGCAGGTGCTGCTCCACCAGCGCCATGCTGCGCTCGTCGCGCCATGCCTGGCGCGCCAGTGGCACGCGTCCGCTGGCGCGCACGAAGGCATCGGCTAGCGCGGCGGTCGAGAACGGGTTCTGGCCAGTCAGCAGGCGTCCATCGACCACGACTTTCGGCATCATCAGCGGTGCCTCCTGCCAGCGTGCTCCCAGCTCGCGCATGCGCGGTTCAAGCTGGAACGCGAATTCCTTCGCCCAGCGTTTGCCAAACAGGGCTTCTTCCTCTTCCGTGAAACCGGTCATGGCGCGGCCATCCACCATCGCCCGGCCATCGGGAAGGCGAACACCTGCCAGCGCGGCTGGGCCATGGCACACCGCCGCGACCAACCCGCCCTGCTGCCAGATGCCGGCAATCGTGGCGTGCAGGGCGGTGTCGACGGGAAGATCGAACATGGCGCCCTTGCCGCCGATCACCAGGACGCCCTGGTAGTCGCTGGCACGCAGTCGTGCGGTGGGCACGGTCGCGGCCAGCTTGCCCATGGCCTGCGGATCGGCAAGGACGGCGGCATTGAAAGCCTCGGAGGGGTTGTACTTGTCAGCCTCGACGGCGCCACCTCGCGGACTTGCCACATCAATGTCGAAGCCGTTCTGCTTGAGGATCAGCCAGGCCTGCGCGAATTCGTCCATCTCGAAGCCCGGACGGGTCTTGCCCTGGTCCCGGCCTTCGCTGCTGACCACGAGCAGCACCCGCGGTGATGCGGCAGATAGGGAAGGGATGGACAAGGCAGCGGGGAGAAGGAGGGCCAGCAGGCCGGACAGCAGAGGGCGGTGGAAGCGGTTCATACAGGACTCTCCGGGAGATGTACGCGCACTGTGGCCGTCAAATGTGAAGCAGACTTCAAGCGCATCGGCCGTTACCCTGATGACCTGTTCCCGCCCGTGTACGCCATGTCCATCGTCCTCACTGAGTTCGCCCGTCCCCGCCTGTTCCCGCGCGTGCCGCGCGCCAACACCATCCAGGATGTCAGCGCAGAGCAGTTCCAGGCACACCTCAACGCGCAAGCACCGCTGAAGGTGCTCGACGGCTACGCGCCGTTCTGCAAGCTGTTCGTCTACGAGAACTGGACCAGCACGCGCTGCCTGACCGTGCCGGTCACCGAGGCCAACCGCCACCTGCTGCGCAGCGGCTACGAAGCGCGCAACCGCGAGGAGCTGCCGGTGCTGGTGCGCTGGTTCGAGGGCGTCGAATCGCCGCGCGCGAACTACCTTGTGGTGATCCTGTACAGCGCCGAGCAGCTGGCCAAGGAAGGCTCGCCGATCGACGCGGACTGGGGCATCGTCGGCTGCATCTACACCGCCGAGCCGGAGGAAGTGCCGATGGCGCCGATCACCATGATGCGCAATGCACTGGGCGTGGAGGAGGGCGGTTCCGGCGTGCCGCTGGACCGCGAGGCCTACCAGCGCGCCGTGCAGTTCTGGGAGAACAACGCCAACTGGCGGCCGTGATCCATTGGGAGGGGTCAGAGCCCTTTCCGGTGGAAAGGGATCTGACCCCTTCGTCAATCAGCTTTCCACTCCCACCACGGGTAATGGTATTCGCGGTCGGTCGCCTGCCAGTGCTGACCACACTGCGTGCAGGCAACGTGGTGGCATTCGCCCCAGCCGTCATCGGCGTCGCCTACTGAGAGCAACTGCATCTGCCCCTGTTCGATCAGTCTGCGCGGGTCGAAGAACAGATACGTCGGCGTAAGCGCGCACAGGCAGCCGGCCTGCGCCTGCCAGTAGCGCAGGCGTTTCAGCGCAGACTGCAGATGCACCTGGTTGGCCAGCAGCGCACCGCCCAGCGTGACCCCGGCGCAAGCGTGTTCGATGCGGTCGGCATGCGGCGCCAGTGCATCCAGCAGCGCGGGATCGAAGGTCACTGCGACCCGGCTGGCTGAGGCATGGATACGCGTGGCATCGCCACTCAGCAGGTCCTGCAGCAGGGCATCGGCCGCGGACATCAACGGGCCTTCCCGATGGGCGCGTAGTGCCCTGCGGTCAGCCGCAGCAGGTCGGCCGGGGCCAGTTCCACTTCCAGGCCACGGCGGCCGGCGCTGACGTGCAGCGTCGGCAGCGACTGCGCGCTGGCATCGAGGAAACTGCGCAGGCGCTTCTTCTGCCCGAGTGGGCTGATGCCGCCGACCAGGTAGCCGGTGGCACGCTGGGCGGCATCGGCGGCGGCCATCTCGCACTTCTTGCAGTCGGCGGCTTCGGCCAGCGCCTTCAGGTCCAGCTGCCCGGCCACCGGCACGATCGCTACCAGCAGCTCGTGGGTGTCGGTGCTGGCCAGCAGGGTCTTGAACACCTGCGCCGGGTCCAGGCCCAGCTTCTCCACGGCTTCGCCACCGTAGGACTCGGCGTGTGCGTCGTGAACGTAGCTGCGCACGGTGTGGGCGATCTTCTCGCGCTTGAGCAGGTTGATGGCGGGGGTCATGGGGGCATCGTAGCGCGCGCGGGTCGCGTTGCCTTGACCGAGGCTACTGTCGGAGAGCATCCACGCATGGCGTGGATCTACTGATCCTCCGCCCCCGCTAGATCCACGCCATCCGCCCCCCAGTAGATCCACGCCATGCGTGGATGAGCCAACGGGCATGACCGAGCTGCCGCCGTCTGCACCGACGTGGCAGACTGGGGGCAACAGGACGCAGCACAGGGGAATGGAGTGGCATATCAGCGGATGATCGCGGCAGGCCTGCTTGCCGGAATGATGTTGGCCGCCGGACCGGCACTGGCCGATGACGGACGCTGCACGCGAGGCAAGGCCGTGGGCGAGCTGATCGATGCCGGCATGGTGTCGATGGCCTCGCACCGCAAGGGTGACCAGTGTCGTTTCACCGGCGTGGCGTCGAGTGTCCACGCGATGCTGCGGCAGGCCATGTTCCTGTCCGCGCTGGCGGGCAACTGTCGCGGCATTGCCCTGGAAGTGGACCCGAAGCAGGAGACCCGCCTGGGCATCCGTGTACCGCAGCGCTGCCTGGTGGACACCGACCCGCCGGATGCTCCGCCGGTCGATTGGTGGCCGCTGTCGTCGCCTCCGCCGAGATACCCGCAGGAGGCCTACAAGCAGGGCCTGAAGGGCACCACCGTGATCCTGGTGGTGATCAACCGCGAGGGCCGGGTGACGGGAAGGATCATCGCCGAGTCCAGTGGCCATCCGGCGCTGGACGAGGCAGCCATCAACGCGGCCTCGGCCTGGACGTTCAGCAGCAAGCGCAGTGATCCGCCCGACGTCAGCCTGGCCAGGATTCCGGTCAACTTCGAATTCTGAGCGCACTGCCGCACGGATCATTTGCGTGAGTCCGCAAACGCAGAACGGGCGCCCGAAGGCGCCCGTTCCGTTTGCATCCGTTGCCGGGGTCAGAGCCCTTTCCTGCGGAAAGGGATCCGACCCCGGGCACGGCATCAGTAGCGGTAGTGGTCCGGCTTGAACGGGCCTTCCACCGGCACGCCGATGTAGTCGGCCTGTTCCTGGGTCAGGGTGGTCAGCTTCACGCCGATCTTTTCCAGGTGCAGGCGGGCCACTTCTTCGTCCAGGTGCTTGGGCAGCAGGTAGACCTTCTTCTCGTAGCTGTCCTTGTTGGCCCACAGGTCGATCTGGGCCAGGGTCTGGTTGGCGAACGAGTTGGACATGACGAAGCTCGGGTGGCCGGTGGCGCAGCCCAGGTTCACCAGGCGGCCTTCGGCCAGCAGGAAGATCGCATTGCCAGCACTTCCATCAGAAGCCGGGAAGATGTACTTGTCCACCTGCGGCTTGATGTTCACGTGCTGCACGCCCGGGAACGCCACCAGCGCATCGACCTGGATCTCGTTGTCGAAGTGGCCGATGTTGCAGACGATGGCCTGGTCCTTCATCGCGCTCAGGTGCTCGATGCGGATGATGTCCTTGTTGCCGGTGGTGGTGACGTACAGGTCGGCACGGCCCAGGGTCGATTCGATGGTGTTGACTTCATAGCCTTCCATCGCCGCCTGCAGGGCGCAGATCGGGTCGATCTCGGTGACGATGACGCGCGCGCCGTAGGCACGCAGCGACGCGGCGCAGCCCTTGCCCACGTCGCCGTAGCCGCAGACCACGGCCACCTTGCCGGCCAGCATCACGTCCATCGCGCGCTTCAGGCCATCGGCCAGCGACTCGCGGCAGCCGTACAGATTGTCGAACTTGCTCTTGGTGACCGAGTCGTTGACGTTGATCGCCGGGATCAGCAGGGTGCCGGCCTGGGCCAGCTGGTACAGGCGGTGCACGCCGGTGGTGGTCTCTTCGGAGACGCCCTTCCAATCCTTGACCACGCGGCCCCAGTAACCCGGGCGCTCGACGGCCACGCGCTTGAGCAGGTTCTTGATGACCTGTTCTTCGTGCGAATCAGCCTTTTCATTGACCCAGTTGCTGCCGTTTTCCAGCTCCAGGCCCTTGTGGATCAGCAGGGTCACGTCACCGCCGTCGTCCACCACCAGCTCCGGGCCGGTCAGGGTGCCGTCGGGCAGGGTGAAGGTCAGCGCGTCCAGGGTGCAGTCCCAGTACTCTTCCAGGCTCTCGCCCTTCCAGGCGAACACCGGGGTGCCGGTGGCGGCGATGGCCGCAGCGGCGTGGTCCTGGGTCGAGAAGATGTTGCACGAGGCCCAGCGCACGTCGGCGCCGATGTCCTTCAGGGTCTCGATCAGCACCGCGGTCTGGATGGTCATGTGCAGCGAGCCGGTCACGCGCACGCCCTTCAGCGGCAGGCTGGTGGCGTGCTTGCGGCGGATCGACATCAGGCCCGGCATCTCGTGCTCGGCGATGTCCAGTTCCTTGCGACCCCAGTCGGCCAAGGTGATGTCGCGGATCTTGTAGTCACCTTCGGTGGAGAAGGTCTTGGCAACAGCGTTCATGCAGTAGCTCCGGTTGTGGGCGAGCGGATACTCGCATCTAGCCGGGCGCCGTTGTTACAAAGCCACCTTACCGAGCCTGGCCGGGCCTCAGGGGATCCGGTCGCAGCGCCCCTCGGCAGGGGAGAACGCCCAGTATATCGCGGCCCCGGGCCGGAACCGGAGCGACCCAACCATCGGCAGATGGGGCGCGGGTCGGCGCCTGTTAAGGTCGAAGGTCTTCACGCATCCAAAACAGGAAGAACGATGAGCAAGCACGCGCGCCGCAGCCGGCGCTGGACCGGCTTGGTCCTGTCCATGGCCCTGCTGGCGGTGGTCCCGCAGGCGTGGTCGGCCGACAGCCCGCAGGTGGCCGCCGCCAGGGACGTGGCCGGTTATGAGCTGCCCTCGGCCGCGCTGCAGGCGGTGGTCGATGCGCCGCGTGCGCCCAGCCTGTTCCTGTCGCCGCGCCGCGACGTGGCCGCGCTGATGCAGATGCCGTCGCTGCCGTCGATCCAGGTGGTGGCGCAGCCGGAACTGAAGCTGGCCGGCGTCCGCATCAACCCGCGCACGTTCTCCGACAGCCGCTTCAGCTTCGGCGAGAAGCTGTGGCTGATGAACGTGGCCGACGGCAAGGAACGCCAGATCAGCGGCCTGCCGGCGCAGCTGTCGATCGCTGGCCTGGCCTGGTCGCCCGACCAGAAGTGGCTGGCCTTCAACCAGGTCGACGCCGCCAGCGGTGCCAACGAGCTGTGGCTGGTGGATGTGGCCAACGGCAGTGCGCGCCGCCTGCAGACCAACCTCAACACGGTGTTCGGCGATGGCTACCAGTGGCTGCCCGACAGCCGCGGCCTGATCGTGATGACCCGCCTGGCCAATGCCGGTGATCCGCCGCCGGCCGATGGCATCCCGACCGGCCCGGCCGTGCAGCAGACCGGCAAGAACAGCGGCGTGGTGTCCATCCGCACCTACCAGGATCTGTTGAAGAACGAAGCCGACGCGCGCCTGTTCGACTACTACGCGCGTGCGCAGCCGATGCAGGTCGGCCTGGACGGCCAGGCCCGCGCCATCGGCATGGCCGGCATCTACCTGGGCCTGTCGGCCTCGCCGGACGGCAACTACCTGCTCAGCCAGACCGTGCAGCGCCCGTACTCCTACGTGGTGCCGGTGGGCAGCTTCCCGCGCCGCATCGACGTGCTCGACCGCAACGGCCAGCTGGCCCACAGCGTGGCCTCGCGCCCGCTGGTGGAAGGCCTGCCGACCGGCAACGATGCCGAGGTGACCGGCGTGCGTGACATCAGCTGGCGCGCCGATGCGCCGGCCACCCTGGTCTGGGCCGAAGCGCAGGACGGCGGTGACCCGAACCGCGACGCCAAGGTGCGCGATGCGGTGTTCATGCAGGCAGCGCCGTTCGAGAAGCCGCCGGTGACCCTGGCCCAGCTGGGCAGCCGTTTCGGTGGCATCACCTGGGGCCGTGGCGATCTGGCCCTGCTCAGCGAATCGTGGTGGAAGACGCGCAACACCAAGACCTGGCGCATCACCCCGGACGACGCGACGCAGTCGCCGCAGCTGCTGTGGGACCGCGATGCACAGGACCGCTACAACGATCCGGGCCGCGCCGGCGTGGTGCGCGACGTCAACGGCCGCAGCCGCCTGCAGACCACCGCCGATGGCCGCAGCATCTTCCTGTACGGGCAGGGCGCGTCGCCGGAAGGTGACCGTCCGTTCGTCGACCGCTTCGACATCGAAAGCCGCAAGGCCACCCGCCTGTTCCATTCGCAGGCACCGGTCTATTCGGCACCGGTCGCGCTGCTGGACCAGGAAGGTGAGTCGCTGCTGCTGACCCGCGAAAGCCCGGACGAGCCGACCAACTTCTACGTGCAGTCGCTGGCCCAGGCCGATGCCGCACCGCGCGCGCTGACCCGTTTCGCCCACCCGCTGCCGCAGCTGAAGGGCGTGCAGAAGGAACAGATCCGCTACAAGCGTGCCGACGGCGTGGACCTGACCGCGACGCTGCTGCTGCCGCCGGGTTACGACCCCAAGCGTGATGGCCCGCGGCCGCTGCTGATGTGGGCCTACCCGGGTGAGTTCAAGAGTGCCGCGGCCGCCAGCCAGGTGACCGATTCGCCGTACCGCTTCAACGCGATCAGCTACTGGGGTCCGCAGGCGTTCCTGGCCAAGGGCTACGTGGTGCTGGCCAGCCCGACCATGCCGATCATCGGCGAAGGTGACAAGGAACCCAATGACACCTACATCGAACAGCTGGTGGCCAATGCACAGGCCGCGGTGGACGAAGTGGTGCGTCGTGGCGTGACCGACCGCGGGCACATCGCCATCGGTGGCCATTCCTACGGTGCGTTCATGACCGCCAACCTGCTGGCGCACACCCGCCTGTTCAAGGCCGGCATCGCCCGCAGCGGCGCCTACAACCGCACGCTCACCCCGTTTGGTTTCCAGGCCGAGGAGCGCAACTACTGGCAGGCGCAGGACGTCTACCAGAAGATGGCGCCGTTCAATTACGCGGACAAGATCAAGGATCCGATCCTCTTCATCCACGGCGTGGACGACAACAACTCCGGCACGTTCCCGATCCAGAGCGAGCGCATGTTCGCCGCGGTGAAGGGCCTGGGTGGTACCGCGCGGCTGGTGATGCTGCCGAACGAATCGCACGCCTACCGCGCACGCGAATCGATCATGACCATGCTGGCCGAGAGCGAGCGCTGGCTGGAACAGACCATCGGCCCGGTGCAGCAGGGCAAGGCGAAGAAGAAGCGCTGACCGCGCGCGTGATGATGGCGGCCCCTGCAACGGGGGCCGCCTGTTGCTCCGGCGGGGTAGAGTCGACCGTTGGTCGACTATCGCGCGCAGCGCGGGCTTTCCAAGCGCCGCAAGAAGAGCAGTCGACCAACGGTCGACTCTACCCCGGCGGTGTTTGCCCGACCGGTGTATCCGTAGCCGGCGGATACGTGCAGATGAAACCATTTCTGCAACGCAGCAACGGCTTCGAATTGGGATAGGCTTGGCGACGGATCATGCCCCGAGGTTCGTGCGTCGCCGATGAACGAGTACCGCAGCAGCATCGAATTCGCTTCCCCCGATCTTCCGCTTCGCGATGATGTGCGCCGACTGGGCGCACTGGTCGGCGACCTGCTGGTCGAACAGGTGTCCGCCGCGTTCCTCGACGACGTCGAGGACGTGCGCACCCGCGCGATCGCGCGCCGCGAGAACCAGGCACCGCTGTCCGAGCTGGCCGATGGCCTGGCCGGGCGCACGCCGGAGCAGGCCGAAACCATGGTGCGTGCGTTCAGCACGTACTTCCAGGTGGTCAACATCGCCGAGCGCGTGCACCGCATCCGCCGCCGCCGTGATTACCAGCGTGCCGGTACTGCCGCGGCGCAGCCCGATGGCCTGCAGGATGCGCTGCAGCACCTGAAGGCGCAGGGCGTAGGCCTGGACGAGCTGGCGCAGTGGCTGCCGCGCATCGACATCGAACCGGTGTTCACCGCGCACCCGACCGAGGCGGTGCGCCGCGCGCTGCTGGAGAAAGAACAGCTGATGGTGGCCAGCCTGGTGGACAACCTGGATGGCCAGCGCACGCCGGGCGAGGCTGCTGCCGATGCCGCGCGCTTCCGCATGGCGCTGACCGCGTCGTGGCAGACCACCGATTCCTCGCCGGTGCGGCCCACCGTCGATGACGAACGCGAGCACGTCGGCTTCTATCTGGTGCAGGTGCTGTACCGGGTGATTCCGGTGCTGTACGAATCGCTGCAGCAGGCGCTGCGCGATACCTACGGCGAGGAGCTGCCGCTGCCGCGCCTGCTGCGCTTCGGCACGTGGGTGGGCGGTGACATGGACGGCAACCCGAACGTGGATGCCGGCACCATCCGCAACACGCTGGATGCACAGCGGCAGGCGGTGCTCGGGCGCTACCAGAAGGAACTGCTGCAGCTGGCCAGCCTGCTCAGCCAGTCCACCGAACGGGTGGGCGTGAGCGATGCGCTGCAGGCGCGCGTGGCGCACTACCAGCAGCTGCTGCCGCAGGTGCAGTCGCGCCCGCGCCACGCCGACATGCCGTACCGCCTGCTCAACGACCGCATGCGCGCGCGCCTGCAGGCCACGCTGGATGATGGCGAGGGTGCGTATGCCGGCCCGGACGAACTGATCGACGACCTGCAGCTGATCCTCGACAGCCTGCATGCCCACCGTGGCGAGCACGCCGGTGGCTTCGCCGTGCAGCGCCTGCTGTGGCGGGTGAAGACCTTCGGTTTCCATCTGGCGCGGCTGGACGTGCGCCAGGAATCGAGCGTGCATGCACGCGCACTCGCTGCAGTGCTGGGCGGCGAAGACGCCTGGCAGTCACTGGATGCACTGGGACGTGCACGCCTGCTGGGCCCGCATGCCAGCGGCGAAACACCGCTGCCCAAGGGCGATGACGAGGGCAACCAGCGCCTGGATGCGGTTTTCGCGGCGCTGGCCGATGCACGTGCACGCCATGGTGGCGATGCACTGGGCAGCTACATCATTTCGATGGCGCACGATCGCGGCGACGTGCTGGCCGTGCTGGCACTGGCGCGACGCGGTGGCCTGGTCGATGCCGATGGCGGCGTGCCGCTCGACATCGCGCCGCTGTTTGAAACCGTGGACGACCTCAAGCGTGGCACCGCCACCCTGCGCGACCTGCTGGAGGATCCGGTGTACCGCGCGCACCTGCGTGCACGCGATGACGTGCAGATGGTGATGCTGGGTTACTCGGACAGCAGCAAGGACGGCGGCATCGCCGCCTCGCGCTGGGGCCTGCAGCGTGCGCAGGTGGAACTGCTGGATGTCGCGGCCGAGGCCGGCATCCGCCTGACCTTCTTCCACGGCCGTGGTGGTTCGATCAGCCGTGGCGGTGGCAAGACTACCCACGCCGTGGATGCATCGCCGCGCGGCAGCATCGATGGCCGCCTGCGGGTGACCGAGCAGGGCGAGGTGATCCACCGCAAGTACGGCATCCGTGCGCTGGCGCTGCGTTCGCTGGAACAGGCCACCGGGGCGGTGCTGCGCGCCAGCCTGCGCCCGCGTGCGCCGGAGCCGCGCGAAGACGGGTGGCGGCCGGTGATGGACGTGGTGGCTGCGGCCAGCAGTGAGGTCTACCGTGGGTTCGTCGGTCAGCCCGGTTTCATGGATTACTTCCGCAGCGCCACGCCGATCGATGTGATCGAGCGCATGACGCTGGGCTCGCGGCCTTCGCGAAGGCTGGGCCAGGATGCGGCGCTGGGCAACCTGCGCGCGATTCCGTGGGTGTTCGCCTGGAGCCAGGCGCGTGCCGTCATTCCCGGCTGGTACGGCGTGGGCAGCGGCCTGCAGGCGGCGGTGGACGCCGGCCATGAACAAACGCTGCGCGAGATGGCGCGTGACTGGCCGTTCTTCCGCACCTTCCTCGACGACATCGCGATGGTGCTCTCGAAGGGCGATATCACCATCGCCGAACAGTTCTCGCAGCTCTCTGGTGACCTGCACGGTCGCTTCTTCCCGCAGGTCGAGAAGGAGCTCGCGCTCACCCGGCACTGGCTGCTGGCGCTGATGGGGCAGCAGACCCTGCTGGACCATGATGCGCGGCTGGCGCTGTCGATCCGCCTGCGCAATCCCTACGTGGACCCGATCAGCGTGCTGCAGGTGGACCTGCTGCAGCGCTGGCGGGCCAGCGGGCGCGAGGATGATGACCTGCTGCGCGCGCTGGTGGCCTGCGTGAATGGCGTTTCGCAGGGCGTGCAGAACACCGGCTGACCTGTGAATTCGAAAGGGTAGTGCCGGCCGCTGGCCGGCATCACCGCGATATCGGTTCCGTTATCCTCTCGCCCCATGAAGCATTCCTGGCGTATCACCAAGTACTGGCAGCGGATGCCCGAGGGATACCTCTGCTCACCGCCCGAAGGGTGGACGGACTTCGGTGATGTCGGCAGCCTGGTGAGTCTCGAGGATTACCTCGTTGTCGAGAATGCGTATCTGGATGCGATCAGGCGTTTCTGCGTCGGCATCGGCGTCGAGTCACTGCGCATCCAGTCGCTTGAACGGCGTGACTCACGCGATTACCACGAGGGCCAGCCGCTGGATCTGGATGGGATCGAGCGGGTGGCGCGTGACGTGCTACGCAACGTCATCTGGTGCAAGCTGGTGGGCGACAGCGCCGAAGTTCATTTCGGTTACGACTACTACATGTTCGTGGTGTCGTCGGTGGACGCGTCGGCCGCACTCGCACAGGCCGATCCACTGTTGAACATCGAGTCTTTCCTGTCGCCCTATCTGCCCGAACAGGAAGGGTAGTGCCGGCCGCTGGCCGGCAATCCCATCATGTTTGGCAGCACGCAGGGTTGCCGGCCAGCGGCCGGCCCTACCGGGTTCGCGGTCAGTCTTCCGGCGACGGCGGGTTCGACGCCAGCAGCTCCAGGTGCCGCTGTTCCATTTCCTGCCGCAGCTGGCGGCGGATCTGCGCAGCGGCCTGGCGGCGCTTCTCGTCCGAGCTGGCTGGCTGCAGCGGCGGCACCGCCGTCGGCCGGCCTTCCTCGTCCACCGCCACCATGGTGAAGAAGCAGCTGTTGGCGTGGCGCACGCTGCGCTTGAGGATGTCCTCGGCCACGACCTTGATGCCGATCTCCATCGACGAGGTACCGGTGTAGTTCACCGAGGCCAGGAAGGTGACCAGCTCGCCCACCGCGATGGGCTGGCGGAACATCACCTGGTCCACCGACAGGGTGACCACGTAGCTGCCCGCATAGCGGCTGGCGCAGGCATAGGCCACCTGGTCGAGCAGGCGCAGGACGGCACCGCCGTGGACCTTGCCGGAGAAATTGGCCATGTCCGGCGACATCAGCACGGTCATGGACAGCTGGTGGGTTTTCAGTTCGGTCGACATGCACCGATTGTATCGGGCAGGGGCCGCGTAGAGTCGAGCTTGCTCGACTGAGGTTGCCAGGAGCAGTCGAGCAAACTCGACTCTACGCAAAGCAGAAGGGCCGCTTGCGCGGCCCTTCTGCAAGGTCAGCCGACTAACAGTCGGCTCTACCCGTCGGTCTTACTTGAGCTTCGCATCGGCGCGCAGGGCGGCGGCGCGGTCGGTCTTCTCCCAGGAGAAGGCCGTGGCGTTGACGGTCTCGCCTTCGCCGTTGAGGTAGCTGAATTCCTTCGGCTTGCGGCCGAAGTGGCCGTAGGCGGCGGTCTGCTGGTACATCGGGTGCACCAGGTCCAGCATCTTGATGATGCCGTACGGGCGCAGGTCGAAGTGCTTGCGGATCAGCTTCTCGATCTTGTCGTCGCTGATCTTGCCGGTGCCGAAGGTGGTGACCGAGATCGAGGTCGGCTCAGCCACGCCAATGGCGTAGGAGACCTGCACTTCGCAACGGTCGGCCAGGCCGGCGGCAACCACGTTCTTGGCGACGTAACGGGCAGCGTAGGCCGCCGAACGGTCGACCTTGGACGGGTCCTTGCCGGAGAAGGCGCCACCACCGTGACGGGCCCAGCCGCCGTAGGTGTCGACGATGATCTTGCGGCCGGTCAGGCCGCAGTCGCCCACCGGGCCGCCGATCTCGAACTTGCCGGTCGGGTTGATGTGGAACTTGGTGCCCTTGTGCAGCCACTTGGCCGGCAGCACCGGCTTGATGATCTCTTCGCGGACGGCCTCGATGAGGTCCTTCTGCTTGATGCCCGGGGCGTGCTGGGTGGACAGGACCACGGCGTCGATGGCCGAGACCACGCCGTTTTCATAGCGCAGGGTGACCTGGCTCTTGGCGTCCGGGCGCAGCCAGGACAGCGGCGAGTTGCGCTTCTTGCGGATCTTGGCCTGCTGTTCCACCAGGCGGTGCGACAGGTGGATCGCGGCCGGCATGAAGCTGTCGGTCTCGTTGGTGGCGTAGCCGAACATCAGGCCCTGGTCGCCAGCGCCCATTTCTTCCGGCTTCTTGCGGTCCACGCCCTGGGCGATGTGCGGCGACTGCTTGCCGATCAGGTTCAGCACGCCGCAGGTGGCGCCGTCGAAGCCGACGTCGGAGCTGTCGTAGCCGATGTCCGTGATGACCTTGCGGGTCAGGGCTTCCAGGTCGATCCAGGCGCTGGTGGTGATTTCACCGGCGACGATGGCAACACCGGTCTTGACCATGGTCTCGCAGGCCACGCGGGCGCGCTGGTCCTGGGTCAGGATCGCGTCCAGCACCGCATCGGAGATCTGGTCGGCAACCTTGTCCGGATGGCCTTCGGAGACCGACTCGGAGGTGAAGAGATAGCTGGACATCAGGCGGTATATCCCTTGATTCGGATGGAAAGATGGGCGCGCATCATACACGGGGTGCGCCGCCTGTGCATTGTGAACCCGTATGGGTTGCCGGTGGTTAAGGTGTTGTGCCCGCCGGGACAAGGCCTGGCGAGGTTCCGGGGCCCATGGTGCGCAGGCAGTGTTCCACTGGCGTGACCATTGGCGGGCGGCCTTCACGGCCCGGGGCCCACTGGCCGGGGCCGTCATCGTTCTGCCGCCAAACCGCCATCTGCCTGCCGCGTGGCGGGCGCAGGCTCTCGGCCAATCCGGCCGCCGGGCATCAGTGAGCACGCCATGCAGGAACTCGAGCAGCGCTTGCAGCAACGTTTCCCCGATTGGTTCCGCGGCCGCCGCGGGCATCTGGCGCGGCCCCTGCTGCGCAGCGTGGGCCGCTGGTCGCGGCTGGACCGGGTGGAGGCCTTCCTGCAGCGCAGCGCGAATCTGCGCGGCTTCGACTTCGTCGCCGCCGGGCTGGAGTTCCTCGAAAGCGGCTACCAGGTCGATCCGCTGGACCTGTCCCGGATCCCGGCCCGCGGCCGCCTGCTGATCGTGGCCAACCATCCTTCCGGTGCGCTGGACGCGCTGGCCCTGCTGGACGCGGTCGGCCGGGTGCGGCGCGACGTGCGCATCGTGGCCAACGACCTGCTGGGCGCCATCGGCCCGCTGCAGGACCTGCTGCTGCCGGTGCGCATCCTCGGCGGCAAGGTCCAGCGTGGCAGCCTGCACGCGGTGGAACAGGCCCTGGACGCCGAGCAGTGCGTCATCGTGTTCCCGGCCGGCGAAGTGTCGCGGCTGTCGCTGCAGGGCATCCGCGATGGGCGCTGGCAGCGCGGTTTCGTCCGTTTCGCCCGCGCCGCCGGGGCGCCGGTGCTGCCGGTGCGGGTGGAAGCGCGCAACTCGGCGCTGTTCTACGGCGCCTCGACCCTGTTCAAGCCGGCGGGCACCGCCCTGCTGGCCCGCGAGATGTTCGCCCGCCGCGGCCGCCCGCTGCGCCTGCGCATCGGCCAGCCGATGCAGCTGGGCCAGGGCGACCCCGGCGCGCAGCTGCTGGCCGTGCGCCGCGCGCTGTACGCCCTGGGCCCCGCGGACAGTGCCACCGGCAGCCTGCCGGCCGGCCCCGAGCCACTGGCCGCCCCGGTGCCGCCGGCGCAGGTGGCCGCCGATATCGCCCGGGCCACGGTGCTGGGCCAGACCGGTGACGGCAAGCAGATCCTGCTGGCCACCTGCACCGCCGATTCGGCGCTGCTGCGCGAGCTGGGCCGGCTGCGCGAGCTGACCTTCCGCCAGGTGGGCGAGGGCACCGGCCGCAGCCGCGACCTGGACGACTACGACCTGCAGTACCAGCACATCGTCATCTGGGACGGCAGCGCGCAGCGCATCGCCGGTGCCTACCGCATCATGCGCGGCGCACAGGCCCTGGCCCGCCGCGGCCTGGCCGGGCTCTACAGCGCCTCGCTGTTCCGCTATTCCGACGATGCCATCACCCGCATCGCCGAAGGCCTGGAACTGGGCCGCAGCTTCGTGGTGCCCGATTACTGGGGCAGCCGCAGCCTGGATTACCTGTGGCAGGGCATCGGTGCCTACCTGCAGTGCCAGCCGGGCATCCGCTACCTGTTCGGCGCGGTGTCGATCAGCGCCGCGCTGCCGCGCGAGGCGCGCGAACAGCTGGTGGCCTACTACCAGCGCTACTACGGTGGCCGCAGCGGCCTGGTCGAATCCAACCAGCCGTTCCAGTACTTCGCCGCACCGCCCAGCTTCGGTGAACTCGACGCCGGCGCTGCGTTCGATGTGCTGAAGGCCAACCTGACCGCGCTGGGCACGGGTGTGCCGACGCTGTACCGCCAGTACACCGATCTGTGCGAACCCGGCGGCGCCCGCTTCCTCGCGTTCGGCGTCGATCCGGATTTCAGCGATTCGATCGACGGCCTGATCGAAGTGGACCTGCAGGCGATCCGGCCAAACAAACGCAAACGCTACCTGCGCGACGCGGGGATGCCGGCATGAGCGCGCTGGCGAACCTGTCGCCGCACCGGCGTGCAGTGTTCGTCTCCGATGTGCACCTCGGGTCGCGCCACTGCCACGCCGCCGAACTGGCCACCTTCCTCGGCCAGCTGCGCTGCGAGCGGCTGTACCTGGTCGGCGACATCATCGACCTGTGGTGGATGGCGCACCGCCGTGCCAACTGGCGTGCCTCGCACAGCGAGGTGATCCAGGCACTGCATGCGCTGCGCCGCGCCGGCACCGAGATCATCTACATCCCCGGCAACCACGATGCCTCGCTCCGCCATGTGTGCGGTCTGATGCTGCCGGCCATGCAGGTGCGCCGCCGCGCCATCCACGTGACCGCCGACGGCCGCCGCCTGCTGGTGGCGCACGGCGATGACTACGACGGCGTGACCCACTTCGGCGGCCTGCAGGAGCGCTTCGGCGACTGGCTGTACTACCGCATCCTCACCGGCAACCAGGCGTTGAACGCGGTGCGGCGCCGGCTCGGCATGCGCTACTGGTCGCTGTCCGAATTCCTGAAGAAGCGCAGCGGCGCCGCCGAGCGCTACATCGAGCGCTTCGTCCAGGCCGGCCTGGATGACGTGCGCCGGCGCGGGCTGGACGGCATCATCTGCGGCCACATCCACCGCGCGGCGCTGGTCGAGCGCGATGGGCTGGTCTATGCGAACGACGGCGACTGGGTGGAAAGCCTGACCGCGCTGGCCGAGGACCACGACGGCGCGCTGCGCCTGCTGGACCACCACGGGCAGACATTGGTGGAGCTGCCCGGCGCGCGGATGTCGCAGGCGGCGTAGCACCTGCTTTCTGTAGCGCCGAGCCCATGCTCGGCTTGCTCTTGTAGAGTCGAGCGTTGCTCGACTGACGCGCGCAGCGCGGGTGGATCCACAAGCAGTCGACTGACAGTCGTCTCTACCTGGCCAGAACCCTACAAACGCCAGGCCATCGCGTTAGCATCGGCGCATGGACTCGTTGACCCAGATCGTTCTCGGTGGCGCCGTCGCTGCCGCCATCGCTCCGCCCGGCCACCGCCGTGCGGCCCTGCTGGCCGGTGCCGCACTCGGCACGCTGCCTGACCTCGATGCGCTGTGGCTCGGCTTCGCTGCCGCCGACCCGGTGGCCAACATGGTCGACCACCGCAGCTTCAGCCATTCGCTGCTGGTGCTGCCGTGGGTGGCCGCGCTGATCTGGTGGCTGTTCAAGCGCTTCGGCAACGGCCGCGTGGCGCAGTCACCGCTGCGCTGGTTCTGGGCGATCCAGCTGGCCCTGGTCACCCATCCGCTGCTGGATGCGTTCACCGTCTACGGCACCCAGCTGTGGTGGCCGCTGCGGCCGCATCCGACGATGGGTTCCAGCGTCTTCATCATCGACCCGGCCTACACCGTGTGGCTGCTGCTGGGCTGCGTGGTGGCCTGGTTCGCGCGCGCACGGCCCTGGGCGGGCAAGGTGCTGGGTGTCTCGCTGCTGGTCAGCACGGCCTACCTGGGCTGGGGCCTGGTGGCCAAGGCCCAGGTGGACCGCGCCGCGCAGCGGAGCCTGGCCGCGATGGGCCTGGGCGATGCGCCGCGGTTCTCCGTGCCGATGCCGTTCAACACGCTGCTGTGGCGGGTGGTGGCGATGACGCCCAGTGGCTACGTGGTGGGCGACCGTTCGCTGGTGGCCGACCACGGGCCCATGCGGTTTGAAGGCTACCCGTCCAACGTACAGGCGCTGCGCGAAGCGTCTGCGATTCCGGCGGTGCAGCGGCTGCAGTGGTTCAACCGCGGCTTCATGCGCGCGCAGGTGGTGGACAACCAGCTGGTGCTGAGTGACCTGCGCATGGGCCTGGAGCCGGACTACACCTTCAACTTCGCGGTGGCCGAGCAGGTGGATGGGCAGTGGCGGGCGATCGTGCCGCAGCAGCAGCGCATGGATTACAGCAGCCCGGCCGCACGCGCCGATGCCGGGCACCGGCTGGTGGCGATGTGGCAGCGGATCTGGCAGCAGCCTTCGCCAACCCTGCCAACGGGCGCGGCTGCGCCGGTGCCTGCGCAACGCTGACGCGCGCCTCGCAGGAACCTGTCAGTCGACCGGCCGGGCCGGCCGGTTGACCTGGATCGAGCGATGAAGCACCTGGCGTGGCGCATTGGCGATGTCAAAGCCGATGAACGCCAGCAGGAACTGCAGGCCGGAGATCAGCGAGACCATGACCAGCATGATCGTGCCGACCGGTGTGGCGACGTCTGCGGCGGCCGAGCTGATCCAGTGATAAAGGCCGAAGCAGCCGCCGAAACCGAGCAGGCAAAGACCGGCAATCAGCTCCAGCGACGCAATTGAGAGATCGCGCAGGAAATAGTTGTAGCCCACCCGCTTGAGGGTGTTGCGAATGTGCTTGAAGGCGAATTCACCCAGTATCCGGCTGATCCGCAGATTGCTGGTCTCATCGGCGTAATGCGCATCCATCGCCACGTCCTGGACCACTGCACGCACGGTATTGAGCCGGAACAGCATGTCGGTCTCGAAAAAGTAGCGGTTGCTGATCGACTCAAGCGGCAGATGGCTGGCGACCCGCGCGTGGATGGCCGTGTAGCCGTTGGTCGGGTCGAACACCTGCCAGTAGCCGGAGGAGGCCTTGGTCATGAAAGACAGCATCAGGTTGCCGAACCGGCGCAGCCGTGGCATGCGGCGGATGTGGCCCAGGTTCCAGAAGCGGTTGCCCTTGCAGTAATCGGCGTGGCCTTCGGCAATGGGCGTGACGAAGTCCATCAGCAGCCCCGGGTCCATCTGGCCATCACCGTCGACCTTGACCAGGATGTCCATGCCGTCGGCGATGGCAGCGCGGTAGCCCGTTTTGATTGCGCCACCCACGCCACGGTTCACAGGATGGAAGATCACGCGCACACGGGGATCGTGGCTGCTGCTCTCGATCAGCGTGCCACTGCCGTCGGGGCAGGCGTCATCGATGCAGTAGATCGCCGTCACCCCCGCATCGATCCGGGCCAGCACGTCCAGCACGTGGCGGGTGACCCGGTAGCAGGGAATGATGACGGCGACTTTGGGTGAGGCGGCCTGCCGCGCTGGGGTGATCATGTACGCCTCCTCACTGCTGCGGCGGAGCTGGCGGCACGGCGGGTGCGGCCAGCATCGGAGCGGCGGGTATCTCCACCAGATCGTCGTACATCGAGCGCGGCTCCGCTACATCACTGACCATGACGTGGTGGTAGCGGTTGAACGTGGTGTTGAAGGCGTCTTCGGGCATCGTCGGGAAGTGCTGGCGGAAGTAAGCCAGTTGCGGGAAGTACAGCGTATGGTTGACCGCAGGAATGCCAAGGCCAGGCAACAGTGCACCGTAGCGGCCCGGCACCACCCAGGTGCCATCGGCGGCCATCTGTCCGCCGCGTGCCTGCATCGACGCCAGCACGGCGGCGCGGTCCATGGCGAAGATCGGGTGCGCGGACTGCACCGGATTGAACAGGCCATTGGTCAGCAGGTTGCCGAGCGCGGCCACGGCCAGTACCAGCAGCGCAGGCTGCGCTGCCAGGCGCGGACGTCTGGCTGCCAAGGCCAGCACGCCTACGCACAGCAGCGGCCAGGCGTCGGCCGTGGCATGCAGGCGCGCGTAGCTGCCCTGGCCAAAGGCGAACTTGGCCAGCGTGCCTGCCAGCAGCAGCCCGGCCAGCAGCACCAGGCGGCGGCGCTGCAGGCATACCCCGCCGTTCAACAGCACGAGCGCGCAGCCGATGTTCAACAGCAGGCCGAAGGCCAGCAGTGCGCGGGTCGGCGGCACCATGGAGAAGCCGGTCAGCTTGCCGACCAGCAGCGGGACCCGCAGGAAGATCCAGCAGGTGATCAGCGCAATGCCGGCGGCGAACAGCGCCAGGGAAAGCCTGTTCGCCCGCGCCCAGCGCGCAACCCCGGCCCAGTCGGCCAGCACCGCGGTGAACAACGGAAGCAGACTGCTGAAAACCGCGATCTCACAGGCGTTGGAGGGTTCAAAGGCCGGCAGCGGGTAGAACCCGCGGGTCATCAGGTTGGGAAACCAGTGGGCGGCCAGCGCGACTGGATTGACCCCGCCACCGGCACTTTCCCGCTGCCCGGGATACACGGTGTTGCGCATGATTTCGATCGCTTCATGGAAATATCCCAGGAAGATGACCAACGCCAGACCACCCGCCAGCGCCGCATCCAGCAGCCGTGGCAGACCCAGGGCATCGCGGCGGAAGGCCAGCACCAGAACCGCCATTGCCAGTCCGGCCGAGATGATGAAGGGCGGGTAGGCGATGGCCAGCAGCCAGACGGCGAGCGCGTAGGCGCTGGCAAGGATGCGCAGCCCGCGGTGTTCCACCCGCAACCAGGCAACGGCTGCCCACGGCGCCAGCGCGAAGGCCCCCGCGTTGCTGGTCCACCAGACCTGTATGTAGGGCGAGAAATAGAGCGTGGCCGCTACCAGCACCGCAGCCAGCGGTGGCATCCGCAGCTGGCGCAGGAACAGCGCCCAGCCGCACACGAACGCCATCGTCATGAACAGGAAAAAGAACGAATAGGCGTTGGCCGGCGGCAGCACGAAGAAGGCCCAGTGATAGGGCTTGAACGGCAGGCCCCAGTCGAGCAGCGGCAGCGACTGGAATGAGCGCAGGGTCTCGTGGTAGGGAGAATGGGCATTGATCGGGCCGAAATCGTTGGCCACGGCGATCTGGATGTACGGGGTATAGACCGTCCACTCATCCATGCGGATGCCGCGCGCCTTGCCGAGCAGCGGTTTGATCGGCTCGAGGTCCAGGTACTGGCTGGCCATCGCGTAGGACGATGGCGTCAGTGCAAAGGCGACATACAGCAGGCACAGCACCGTGACAACAACCACGCACCACCGCGCGTGCCGCGGGTCCAGCCCATCCAGAAGGCCGCCCTGTCGGGTACCCAGGAGCAAGCCGTCGCCCCCCATCACTGCACGTGCGGTCATCTCGAATCCCTTCGGGCGCAGAACGCAGGACGCACTTCCACAGGATCGCGGAAGTCGCGGTCTGACGTGCGCCATCGTGTGCGTCAAACCGCACTGGATTCTAGCCGGTTGCGCAGCCGCGCAGGCGCTGGGCCTCAATACACCGTCGCGCGGCCCTGCACGAACGAATAGAAGAACACCGCGTTCGGGTCGTTCTGCACCAGGCGGAACTCACGGCGCATGCCTTCCACGGTGTCCTCGTCCACGGCGCCGGCCTGCAGCAGCTGGTCGGCGGCCGACAGCAGCAGCTGTTCCCAGAACGCGATCATCGTCTTGCGGCGTGCCGGTTCGCGGTTGTCCAGGTGGATGGTCTTGATCTCGGTGTGCACGTCGCGGAAGCCACCGGCCAGCAGCAGGTTGCCGAGCTTGGCGCCGACGAACGGGTCGCCGCCGTGGTCGTGCTGGAAATCGTTGAAGGCCATCCAGTAGCGCCAGATGTGCGGCGAATACGGGTCCAGCAGGAACGAGGCATTCATCACTTCGGTGATGTAGACCGGCGAGCCCGGGGCCAGCACGCGGCGCACTTCGCTGAGCACGCGGGCAGGGGAGGGCACGTGTTCCAGCACCCAGCACAGGAACGCCGAATCGAAGCTGCGGGCCTCGAACGGCAGTTCGCCGGCATCGGCCTGCTGCAGGGTGTAGCGGTCGCTGCACCACGGCGTGCGGGCCAGGTTCTCGCGCGCGGTGGCCAGCTGCGCCTCGCTCAGGTCCACGCCGGTGACGTGCAGCTCGGGGAAACGGCGCAGCAGGATTTCAGTCTGCGCACCGACGCCGCTGCCGACTTCCAGCAGGTGGCGCGCACCGGTGTAGTCGATCTGGCTGAAGATGCTCGATTCCAGCAGGCGCGCCTGGGTCATCAGGCGCTGCTGTTCGGTGCCGGAAAAACCGTGCAGGTAGGTCGGGGAAGAGATCGGCGGCGTCATGGTGGCGGGCTCTTGGGGCGTCGAGCGTGATCGATGGAAAGGGCGCGTAGAGTCGAGCTTGCTCGACTGTTCGGAATGGCCAGTCGAGCAAGCTCGACTCTACGGATCAAGGCAGTCGGGCAGGTTACGAGGCGGCTGGCGCAGTCAGGCAGCGGAGGGCATCGCCGGTTCCCCGGCAATCAGGCGGTCGAAATATTCGGTGGTCAACGCGATCTGGCTGGCTGGGTCTTCGGCGCGGTTGACCACTGCGCGGAAGGCGGCGTTCTCAGGCCGATCCTTGGCGTACCAGCCCAGGTGCTTGCGGGCGATGCGCACGCCCTGCGGCTCACCGTAGAAGGCATGCAGCGCATGCAGGTGGCCCAGCAGGATGTCGCGCACTTCCTCCAGCGAGGGCGGCGCCAGTTCCTGGCCGGTGGCCAGGTAGTGCGCCACCTCGCGGAATATCCATGGCCGGCCCTGTGCGGAACGGCCGATCATCACCGCGTCCACGCCGGTCTGCTGCAGCACATGGGCGGCCTTCTGCGGCGAATCGATATCGCCGTTGGCGATGACCGGGATGCGCAGCGCGGCCTTGATCTCACCGATGGTGCCGTACTCGGCCTGGCCGGTGTAATGCTGGTCGCGGGTGCGGCCGTGCACGGCCAGCGCGGCGATGCCGCTGTCCTCGGCGATGCGCGCGATCACTGGCCCGTTGCGATGGTCGCAGTCCCAGCCGGTGCGGATCTTCAGGGTGACCGGCACGTCCACCGCGTTGACCACGGCTTCGAGGATGCGCGCCACCAGCAGTTCATCGCGCATCAGGGCCGAGCCGGCCCAGGCGTTGCACACCTTCTTGGCCGGGCAGCCCATGTTGATGTCGATGATCTGCGCGCCGTGGTCGACGTTGTAGCGCGCCGCCTCGGCCAGCTGCTGCGGCTCGGTGCCGGCAATCTGCACGCTGATCGGCGCCGGCTCGCCTTCGTGGTCCATGCGGTGGATCGACTTGCGCGTTGTCCAGAAGCGCGGGTCGCTGATGGTCATTTCCGAGGCGGCCAGACCCGCGCCCAGCCGTTTGCACAGCAGGCGGAAAGGCTTGTCGGTGACGCCGGCCATGGGCGCCAGCACGACGTTGGGGGCAATGGTGTACGGGCCGATCTGCATGTGCCCATTGTAGGCCGCAGGACCGGCCGCCGCGCCGCCAGCGGCGGCCCTGTTCAGGCCAATCCGGACCGACCTCATGCCACACCGGCATCAGCAGATGCTTGATGGTCGCTTCCGCCGCCCCCACGGCCCGGTCATGGTGGGCGGCTGGGTCATGGGGGAAGGCCCATCCACGCATGGCGTGGATCTACTGGCCGGAGCCTCCATTCACGCATGGTGCGGCCCACGCACCCGGTAGATCCACGCCATGCGTGGATGGGGCGTGTCGCCGGACACAAAAAACCCCGGGCATTCGCACGCCCGGGGTTTTCATCCACGCATGGCGTGGCGTTACTTCACTTCAGCGTCGGCCGGGGTGAAGCGCGGCATCGCCGCAGCGGCGCCTTCCTTCTCGGTGGAACGGCCGGCGAACTGGTTGGCGAAGCGCACGTGGCGGGCGAACGGCGCGTCCGGCACCTGGGCGATCGAGGCCGCCAGCGCACCGTTGAAGGCATCGCCGGCACCGGTGGTGTCGATCGCCTGCACCTGTTCGGCGCCCACGCGGTAGTACGGCTGCGTGTCGCCACGCAGGTTCTCCTCAGCGTGCGAAACGAACACGCCCACCGCACCCAGGGTGACCACCACGGTGCCGTTGCCGACCAGCTTGCGGCACAGCGCGTGCAGGCTGGCGCCATCCAGCGCGGCCACGTCGTCGGCATCCACGCGCTCACCCACATGGCGGCCGAGCAGCGACGCGAACTCGGTCTCGTTCGGGGTCAGCACATCGGCCAGCTTCAGCAGGCCGATGCTGGACGGGGCGTCGGCCGGTGCGGCATTCAGCACGGTGGTGACACCGGCTTCGCGCGCCGCAGCCAGCGCGGCTTCGATGGTCTGCACCGGCGATTCCAGCTGCACCAGCACCACCTTGGCACCGGCCAGCAGCGCCTGCTGCTGTTCCAGGAACGCGGTGCTCAGCGCGGCGTTGGCGCCGGGGCCGATGACGATGGTGTTGCGGCCACGGGCATCGACGTAGATGCCGGCGGTGCCGGTCGGCTCGCTGCTGGCCTCGGCGATCAGCGCGAAGCCATCCTGCGCGGCCAGGTCACGCGCCGTGGCGCCACCGACGTCATCGCCGAGTGCGCACACGAACGTGGTGTCGGCGCCGGCCCGGCAGGCGGCCACGGCCTGGTTGAAGCCCTTGCCACCCGGGCCGGTGCTGTAGCGGCCGGCAATGGTCGCGCCCGGCGCCGGCAGCGCTTCGCACCGCCACACGTGATCGACATTGAAGGAACCGACGACAACGACACTGCTGCTCATAGGGGATTTCTTCTCAAACAAGGGTTCAACTGAAGTGCGTCAGCACGCCGGCGATGGTCGCCGTCATGAAGGTGGCGATGGTACCGCCCAGCACCGCGCGCAGGCCGAACTTGGCCAGGTCGTGGCGACGTTCCGGGGCCAGGCCACCGATGCCGCCGATCTGGATGGCGATCGAGCTGAAGTTGGCGAAGCCGCACAGGGCGTAGGTCGCGATCAGGCGGCCTTCGTCGGACAGCGACACGCCGGCGATCTGGCCGTTCACGATCTGCGACAGCTCGGTGTAGGCCACGAACTCGTTGATGACGACCTTCTGGCCGATCAGCGAGCCGACGGTGGTGGCATCGGCCCACGGGGTACCGATGACCCAGGCGATCGGGGCCAGCACGTAACCGAAGATGGTCGACAGGTTGGTCGGCTTGCCGATCGCGGCAGCCAGGCCGGTGACATCACCGATCCAGGTCAGCGGGGCGTTCAGCAGGGCGATCAGGGCGATGAAGGCCAGCAGCATCGCGCCGATGTTCAGCGCCAGCTTCAGGCCGTCGCCGGCGCCGGCCGCGGCTGCGTCGATGATGTTGCTGGAGGTCTTCTCGACTTCCATCTTCACCGTGCCGCGGGTCAGCGGGGTGCCGGTTTCCGGGATCAGCAGCTTGGCCACGACCAGGGTGGCCGGGGCCGCCATGATGCTGGCCGCCAGAAGGTGCTTGGCGTAGAAGGCCTGCTGCGCCGGGTCACCGCCGCCGAGCATGCCCACGTAGGCCGCCAGCACGCCGCCGGCGATGTGCGCCATGCCGCCGATCATCATGGTCAGCAGCTCGGACTGGGTCATCTTGGCGATGTACGGGCGCACGGTCAGCGGCGCCTCGGTCTGGCCGATGAAGACGCTGGCGCAGACGCTGGTGGTTTCCGCACCGGACACGCGCATCACCTTGGTGATCGACCACGCCATCACGCGGACGATGCCCTGCATGACGTTCAGGTGGTACATCACGCCCATCAGCGCCGAGAAGAAGATGATGGTCGGCAGCACCTGGAAGGCGAAGATGAAGCCGTAGTTCTGGGTGTCCATCAACGAGCCGAAGATGAAGCCCGAGCCCTCGTTGACGAAGCTGAGGATCTTGACGAAGCCCTTGCCCAGGGCATCGAACACGTCACGCCCGCCCGGTACCAGGATCACCAGCGCCGCGAAGGCGATCTGCAGGGTGATGCCGGTGATGACCAGCTTCCAGTCCACCGCGCGCTTGTTGTTGGAAAACAGCCAGGTGATGCCGATCAGCACCGCCAACCCGAAAAGGCCGAAGCCGATCCTGCCCAAACCTTCGACCATGAGAGCTCCCCCCGGGGGCGCGCGAAAAACGGGAAGCCTAGTGCAGGGCCGGGGCTGGGGCAAGGAAAAGCGGCGTGCGCGGGCCCATCGGCACCGATCAGGCCAGCAACGGCAAGGGCTTGCCGCCGACGGGGGCGGGTAGAATGGGGCTCGATCCCGGCCCGTATGCGGGCCTGCAACAGGAGAATCGCATGCTCTACCGTCGCCTTGGCTCCACCGGCCTGCCGGTGTCCGCCCTGTCCTTCGGCGCCTGGGTGACCTTCGGCGACCAGGTGCCGCGTGACGAGGCCCGCAACCTGGTGGCCGCCGCCTGGGATCACGGCATCAACTTCTTCGACAACGCCGAGGGCTATGCCAACGGCCGCGCCGAGCAGGTGATGGGCGACGTGATCGCCGACCTGCGCCTGCCGCGCGACGGCTACTGCGTGTCCAGCAAGGTGTTCTTCGGCAGTGCCAAGGACCCGCGCCCGACCCAGCGCGGCCTGTCGCGCAAGCATGTGACCGACGCCTGCCATGCCGCGCTCAAGCGCCTGCGGGTGGACTATCTGGACCTTTATTACTGCCACCGCCCGGATCCGGACGCGCCGATCGTCGAGACCGTGCATGCCATGGACACCTTGGTCCGGCAGGGCAAGGTGCTGTACTGGGGCACTTCCGAGTGGTCGGCCACGCAGATCGAGGAGGCGGTGGACATCGCCGCCCGCCACAACTGGCAGGCACCCTCGATGGAACAGCCGCAGTACAACCTGCTGCACCGCGAGCGGGTGGAAGTGGAGTACGCCCCGCTGTATGCCAGCGCCGGGCTGGGGACCACCATCTTCTCGCCGCTGGCCTCGGGCCTGCTCAGCGGCAAGTACGACCAGGGCATTCCGGCCGATGCCCGGCTGGGCCGCGAGGGCATGGGCTGGCTGCAGGACCTGGTGCTGGGCCAGAACGCCGCCGTGCGCCTGGCCCAGGTACGCCGCTTCAGCGAGGTTGCCGCCGAGCTCGGCCATGCCCCGGCCAGCCTGGCCATCGCCTGGTGCCTGCGCAACCCGAATGTCTCCAGCGTGATCCTCGGCGCCAGCCGGGTCAGCCAGCTGCTGCAGAACCTGCAGGCGCTGGACGTGCTGCAGCAGGTGGACGATGCCGGCTGGGCGAAGGTGGAATCGGCCTTCGCCTGAGGGCATCGCGGCGCGGATCGGCCCCCGATCCGCGCCTTCCATTGATGTGATCTATCGAAATTGAGAAATCGATCATAAATCTCATCAATGGAATTGAGAATGGTTGTTGATTGTTAACTGAGAATCATTATCATCTAACTCGTCCCTCGCACGAGTCCAGATGCTCATGAATGCTCAACCTGTACTGCTGCGCCCCGAAACGCTGACCCTGCGCGACCGCCCGGTGCGTGTCGTTCCGCCGGAAGAAGTGATCGACAGCGAAGCCCTGCTGAAGGGCCGCCGCGAAATCCTGATCCAGCACGGCGACCGTTTCTACCGGCTGCGCCACACCAGCAACGACAAGCTGATCCTGACCAAGTAACGCGGTCTGGTCGCCCGCCTCCCTCCCTCCTGCCGGCAGCGCTGGCAGGGTGGGCGACCCGTCCGCTCCCGCTCTCTCCCCCTCGGCTGTCCGTGCACGCCTGGCGTGCCGGTGGCCGGGGGCTCCCCCTCTGCCTGGTCAGGCCCTTGCCGATGACCTGTTGCCTCGCCGCGCGTCCAAGCGACGCGTACGCCACCGGTCCGACCCTGTCGGCCACTCCTGCCGTGTCCTGGTGAATCTCATGAGCCGAGCCCTGTCCGCCCGTCGCCTGTCGTCCTTCCTGCCGCACCACGCGCTGCAGGCCTGGCCCACGCCGGCGCAGCTGGCCGCGCTGGGCACCGTGCTGTGCCTGTACCACGCCGACAGCAGCGAGCTGGGTGGCTGGCGCCAGGCCGTGTCGGTGCATGCCTGCCAGGGCGTGGACAGCGAAGGTCTGCGCGAAAGCCTCTGCTTCCTCGATGGCCGCGGCCGCTGCGTGTGGCGCCTGTACCTGCTGCCCGACAGCGATTTCCTCGCCTGGGACCGGCTGGTCGCATCCCTGCCGCCGGGCCCGGAACACGATGCCGAAGGCAGTGTCGGCGAGCGCCTGTGGCGGCGCCTGGCCGGCCACCTGGGTGGCCAGCGCTGGCGCCTGTGTGCGCTGCGCCTGCATGCCGCCGACGACGGCAGCACCCTGGCCGCCAGCCTGTCCACGCTGTCCTCGCTGGGGGCGGCCACCGCGCGCCGCATCGCCCGGCTGGAAGGTGCCGAGGGCGAACTCTCCATCGATGACTGCTGCTGCGCCGACGCCGCCCGCCGGCCCGCGCCGCGCATCCCCGGCGACCTGCCGCTGGTGCGCCTCTGAACCCGGTTTGATGGAACCCTGATGGATCGATTGCGGCCACGGATGGCCACCCATCGAACCTGACACTCCCCAAGGAACTCCCTGATGAAGTCGCACGCCGCCAGCGTGATGCTGTTGTTTGCCGTCGCCGGTACCGCCAGCGCCCAGCCCACCGATATCGCCCGTGACCACGCCAGCATCCTGGCCATGCAGGGCGAATACACCGTGGATTTCGCCTTCGACGAAACGGTGCTGCTGAAGCCGGGCTACGAGCGTGCACCGGCCATGCGCAGCGCCGGCAACGAAGTGGTGATCGTGGTCGAGGACAGCCCGCAGCGCATCGTGCTGCAGCACCTGCTGGTGGATGCCAAGAGCGGCCACGTGACCAAGCACTGGCGGCAGGACTGGGTGTATGAAGCGCGCAACCGCTTCGAGTTCAGCGCCGACCAGACCTGGCAGGTGCGCACGATTCCGGCGGCCATCAACCAGGGCGCGTGGACCCAGTGCGTGTACGAAGTGAGCGACGCGCCGCGCTACTGCGGCACCGGCACCTGGACCTACGACAACAACGTGCCGACCTGGACCAGCGACATCAGCTGGCGCCCGTTGCCGCGCCGCGAATACACCAAGCGCAGCGACTACAACGCGCTGGCCGTGGTCAACCGCCACACGCTCACCCCGAACGGCTGGACCCACGAACAGTTCAACACCAAGGTGCAGCGCAACGCCGACGGCAGCCAGGTCGAGATCGCCCGCGAATTCGGCTTCAACGACTACATCCGCACCACCGAGGTCGATTTCAGCCCCGCGCGCGATTACTGGAAGGCCACCGCCGGCTACTGGGCGAAAGTGCGCCAGCGCTGGGACGGCTTCCTGACCCAGGCCCCGGGCGTGCACCTGAAGACCAAGCTCGATGGCATGGCGATGATCATCCCGCTGTTCACCCAGGCCGACGACATCCAGTCGGGCAAGAAGGTGAAGGACGCGCAGATCGACGCCGTGTTCGCCGAATTCGTGGAAAAGGCCCGGTAACGCCGGGCCGCAACCGCAACCGCAACCGCAACCGCATCCACGCATGGCGTGGATCTACTGGAAGCGGTCGTCAGTAGATCCACGCCACGCGTGGATGCCGTGATCCGTCAGTAGATCCACGCCACGCGTGGATGCCGTGATCCGTCAGTAGATCCA
>NZ_JACVTV010000090.1:0-18743 GCF_016624625.1 Stenotrophomonas sp. S41
CGCCAGGCGGGCCGAACCCGAGATGATCGGGGTGTCGTCGCCCGGGAAGTCGTACTTGCTCAGCAGCTCGCGGACTTCCATTTCGACCAGTTCCAGCAGCTCGGCATCGTCAACCATGTCGGCCTTGTTCAGGAACACGACGATGTACGGCACGCCGACCTGACGCGACAGCAGGATGTGCTCGCGGGTCTGCGGCATCGGGCCGTCAGCGGCCGAGCACACCAGGATCGCGCCGTCCATCTGGGCGGCACCGGTGATCATGTTCTTGACGTAGTCAGCGTGGCCCGGGCAATCGACGTGGGCGTAGTGACGGGTGGTGGATTCGTATTCGACGTGCGCGGTCGAGATCGTGATGCCACGAGCCTTCTCTTCCGGAGCGGCGTCAATGGCCGAGTAGTCCTTGAACTCGCCGCCGAAACGCTCGGCACCGATCTTGGTCAGTGCGGCGGTCAGCGTGGTCTTGCCGTGGTCGACGTGACCGATGGTGCCGACGTTGACGTGCGGCTTGGTGCGCTCGAACTTACCCTTGGCCATGGCTGCTTATCTCGAATTCGTCTGGTGTGGTGCTTAAGATGGTGCTCACAAAAGGAATCGAACCTTCGACCTCTTCCTTACCAAGGAAGTGCTCTACCGACTGAGCTATGTGAGCGAGTTTTGCATTATGACATGAACTCGATAATATTCAAAGTTCATTCAATGGAGCGGGAGACGGGAATCGAACCCGCACCATCAGCTTGGAAGGCTGAGGTTCTACCATTGAACTACTCCCGCACCGGGAATGTGCCACAACGTGAATCTGGTGGAGGGAGGTGGATTCGAACCACCGAAGGCGTAAGCCAGCAGATTTACAGTCTGCCCCCGTTGGCCGCTTGGGTATCCCTCCTTACCACCCCATCCCGTTGCCGCCGAAGCGTTGCGGTGTGTGGTGGTGAGCCGCTTATTCTGCTGATGGGACGGGGGGCTGTCAACGCTTTTTTCGGTTTTTTTCACACGTTGTCGCAAACCCATTGATACGCAAGGTTATTGCCCCGGCAGCACCAGGGTCTCGTTGGCGAAAATTGCGACATGGGGCACTCCGTCGGCGCCAATCCAGCCCCGATACATGCCCTGCGTGTTGAACGGCGTGGCCGCTTTTCCGTCTGCGGACAGCACGATGGCGCCACCATCGCCACCCATCTGCGGAATGGTGTCGTTGATGACGCCCTTGCCGGCCTGCTCCGGCGTCTGCCCCTGGTAACGCATGCGCGCACAGATCTCGTGCGCCGCCGCGGTGCGGATGTAGTACTCGCCCCAACCGGTACCGGACACCGCGCAGCGCGTATCGGCCCAGGTACCGGCACCGATGATCGGCGAGTCGCCCACGCGGCCGTAGCGCTTGTTGGTCATGCCGCCGGTGGACGTGCCTGCCGCAAGATGCCCCTGCGCATCCAGCGCGACGGCGCCGACGGTGCCGAAGTGCTTGGCGGTTTCGAGATCGGCATGGGCCTGGCCGCTGGCCTCTTCCTTCAGTGCGCGCTGCAGCTGCTGCCAGCGCTTGTCGGTGCGGAAATACGAGGGATCCACCAGGCTGACGCCCTGCTCCACCGCGAACGCCTCGGCGCCCTGCCCGACCATCATCACGTGCGGCGATTTCTGCATGACCAGCTGCGCCAGCTGGATCGGGTTGCGCACGCGCTGCACGCCCGCGACCGCACCGGCCGCCTGGGTGGCGCCATCCATCAGCGACGCGTCCAGTTCGTTGTGGCCGTCATGGGTGAACACCGCGCCCTTGCCGGCATTGAAGGTGGGATCGTCCTCGAGCACGGTGATCGCCGCGGTGACCGCCGCCAGCGCCGGGCGACCTGCCGCCAGTTCGGCATGCCCCTTCAACAGCGCTGCCTTCAACGCCGCGCGCGCAGCCTTCTCTTCAGCCGGCGACAGATCCTTGCGCTCGACCCCTGCCCCGCCATGGATGACCAGCAGCGGCGAAGTGGACGGCGCTGCCTGCGCGAGCAGGGGCAGGGACAACAGGGCAGACAGCGCCAGGCGCAGTTTCATCAGGTACGTCTCCAGGGAGTGTAGTTCGGTAGCGCCGGGCCATGCCCGGCGGAAAGAGCGATGCGGCAAGGCCACCGGGCATGGCCCGGCACTACTGGCGCGTGATTTCGATCTCGCCGTCGGTGATGTCGGCCATGGCGTGGTAGTCGACGTCGGCCTGGAAGTCATCCAGGCGCAGGCGGCCACCGCTGGCGACCACGGTGACCGGCACGGCGTGGAACTGCAACGGCTCGCCTTCGACCATCCTGTCGGCGTCGCGGCCGGGGCTGACCACCCAGACCTTGCCCTGGCCATCGGCGCTGTAGACCTGGGCCTGGCCGTCGGGCTCCACGCACAGCGCGGTGTCCTCGTCCACGCCGATGCCGACCATGTCCGGATCGCCGCTTTCCTGCGCGGCGCGGGCCACGAACACGATCAGGCGGCCGAGCCGGTCGCGCTTGTCGAAGTGGGTATCGGTGACCACGCGCTGCAGGTAGGGCATGTGCAGGAAGCCGCTGTCCAGGGTGACCGCGCTGCCCATCGGGTCGGCCAGCGCGCCGGCCGAGGTGATGCTGCCGCCATCGAGCGCGCCGTAGGCGTAGCCGCCAAGGATCGCCAGGCCAGCGCTGGTACCGGCGATCGGCTTGCCGGCGCGCACGTGCGCATTGAGCGCGCGGTTGAGCGCCGTGCCCTTCCAGAAGCGGATGTAGCGCGACTGGTCACCGCCGGCGATGAAGATGGCATCGGCGGCGGCGACCACGCGCAGCACCGCCGGATCGTCGGCGCCGCGGCGGTTGTCGAACACCAGGGTCTGCACGGCGGTGGTGCCGCCGATATCGCGGTACAGGCGCTCCTGCAGCTCATCGCCACCGGAGGCGCGCAGGATCAGCACGCGGCCGTTGCCGGCCTGCCGCAGCCACCACTGGAAGGCCTCGGGCACCCACTCGCCACCGCCCATCAGCATCATCGCCGGGGCGCGTGGATCAGGACGGGGTGCATCCAGGTCGCCAATCTCGTAATAATCGAAGCCAGGGGAATGCAGGTCACGGGAGTCCTGCGCTGACGCCAGCGGGGCCATCACGGCCAGCACCACCCCCAGCACGAGGCTTGACCAGAATCGGCGGACAAGGGAACTCATCGTGGATCTCCCTGAACAGAATCGGCTTGCAACCGTTTTCACTCTTTGCCAGATGAAAGACCTGTAGTCAAGAGCATAAAAAAGGCGTTAAATGCGCGCGCCCATTCCGGATTGTGAATGGGGGACAGGGCCCCTCCTCTGCGGGCCGGCTTCATTCCCGAGATATCTCTCATGCGTAGACAGGCGATGGCGTGGTCGATCCAGCTGGCGTTGATGGGTGTTGCTGCCTCGGCAGCGGCCCAGAGCCCCGGCTCCTCTTCGGTGCAGCAACTCGATGCGGTCCAGGTGACCGGTTCGCGCATTCCGCGCGCACAGGTGGAAGGCCCGGCACCGATCACGGTGATCAATGCCGAGGAGATCCGCTCCAGCGGCTTCACCACGGTGCCCGACGTGCTGCGTGCGATGACCCAGAACGGCGGCGAGACGCAGAGCCAGCAGTCCTCCAGCGGCGCCGACTTCTCCCCGGGCGCGCAGCAGGTCGACCTGCGCGGGCTGGGCCCGAACCACACCCTGGTGCTGGTCAACGGTCGCCGTATCGCTGATTTCCCGATGCCGTTCCAGGGCCGCAGCAACTTCACCGACGTGTCCAACATCCCGCTGGGCATGATCGACCGCATCGAGGTGCTGACCGGCAGCGCGTCGGCCATCTACGGTTCGGATGCGATCGCCGGCGTGGTCAACTTCATCCTGAAGAAGAAGGCCGACGGCACCACCGTCGACGTGCGCATGGGCACCACCAGCGAAGGCGGTGGCGAGTCGTTCGACATGAGCCTGTCCAGCGGCTTCAGCAAGGGCAATTTCAATGCGGTGTACAGCGTGGAGCTGCAGTCGCAGACGCCGCTGTGGGCCTATGAGCGCGACATCCAGGATTCGACCCAGGACGGGCCGACCGAAGGCTCGCGCATCGCCCGCCGCGCCTACCTGCGCACCGACTACAACGACGACTACCTGGACCCGGGCGCGGCCACCTGCGAAGCGCTGGCCGGGCAGAACCAAGGCAGCACGTACCATGCCTTCCGCCCGCGCTATGGCTACTACTGCGGCAGCGACGCATCGATCGGCTACGGCACCATCCTCAGCAAGCGCCGCGGCGCCAACGGCTATGCCTCGCTGAGCTATGACTTCGACAACGGCCAGCAGTGGTTTGCCGACGTGCAGATGGGGTACCACACGCTGGCCCTGATGCGCGATGTCACCTCGTGGGGCCGCATGGCCGCCGACGGCGACGAGTCGGGCTACTTCAACAACCAGGCCACGGGTGAGATCGAATTCTGGCAGCGCCAGTTCTCGCCCGAGGAGATGGGCGGCCTGCGCAATGCCATGGTGCGCAGCACGCAGAAGACCTTCAGCGTGACCACCGGCTTCAAGGGCAACCTGGCCGGCAACTGGGATTACGAAGCGGCGCTGAGCCACTCGCAGTACCAGTCGCGGATCAGCTGGCCGCAGATCGTCGCCGCCAAGGCCAACGACCTGTTCCTGGGGCCGCAGCTGGGCGAGGACGATGATGGCTTCCCGATCTACAACGCCGACCCGTCGCGCCTGTACCGGCCGCTGACCCGCGCCGAGTACGAGTCGATCGCCGCACGCACGACCTACACCCCGAAGTCGCGCACCGAGACCGCGGCCCTGACCCTGACCAACGGTTCGCTGTTCGGCCTGCCCGGCGGCGATGCCGGCTTCGCCGCAACCGTGGAAGTGGGCCAGCAGGCCTACGCGTTGAATCCCGATCCGCTGGCGACCGAGTACTACTACTACAGCTGGAAGGATTCGGACGGCAAGGGGTCGCGCAACCGCTGGGCGACCGCCGCCGAACTGCGCCTGCCGCTGCACGACACGCTGAACCTGAGCGTGGCCGGCCGCTACGACCAGTACCGTTATTCCGGCCATACCATCGGCAAGGCGACCTGGAGCGGCGGCCTGGAATGGCGTCCCGTGGACAGCCTGCTGGTGCGCGGCTCCTACGGCACCGCCTTCCGCGCGCCCGACCTGCACTACGTGTTCGCCGGCCCGGGCAACGACGAGACCACGGCCGAGGATCTGTACAGCTGCCGTGCCGACGATGCCGATGACTGCTCCGACTACGAGCGCAACGTGATCCGCAGCCGCAGCGGCAATCGCGAGCTCGACCCGGAAACCAGCACCTCGTGGAGCGCAGGCTTCGTCTGGTCGCCGGCCACCGGCCTCGATCTGTCGGTGGACTGGTTCGACATCGACATGCGCAAGCAGGTGCAGGACATGGACGTGCGCACGATCCTGGCCAGCGAAGCGAACTGCCGCCTGGGCGACGCCGACATCACCTCGCCGACCTGCGTGGACGCGCTGGCGCGGGTGACCCGCACCGCCGACGGCCGCCTGTACGGCGTGTACGTCAACCCGATCAACGTCGCGCGTGAATCGACCTCGGGCATCGACGTGGGCCTGCGCTACCGCCTGCAGACCGGTGCCGGTGATTTCATCTTCAACGGCACCCACACCTGGGTGAAGAAGCATGATTTCCAGCGCTACCCGGGCGACCCGACCGAAGACCAGTTCGCGGTGAACAGCGGCTTCGACATCCCGCGCACCAAGACCAGCGTCAGCGTGACCTGGGAGAAGGATGCGTGGTCGGCCACCGTGTACGGCTCGCGCTTGGGCAAGCTGCCGAACTCGGACAGCTACGACCAGGTGTTCGACCCGGACAGCGGCGACAGCCCGTACATCAAGGCCACCTACCGCTACAACGCGTCGGTGCAGTACCGCTTCGACGACCACTCGCGCCTGTCGCTGTCGGTGGTCAACGTGTTCAACAAGATGCCGCCGAAGGACGCCACGTACACGGCCTACCCGTACTACGACGTGTCCTGGTTCGACAGCGTCGGCCGCACGATCAACCTGCAGTACACCCACAAGTTCGGCGGCAGCGCGTTGTAAGCGCGGTTTCGCAGGATGTGGACGACAAGGCCCGCCATTGGCGGGCCTTGTTGTTTATGCACACCGCACGTGGAGAGCGATGGGAACTTGGTGTGGACAAGTGGGCGCGAGCATTGCGCCGCAGGCGTTTCCGGGCGTGGTGATTTTTTGTCCACGTCCCCGGTGGTTTTCCACACGGTACGTGGAGAGCGATGGGAACTTGATGTGGACAAGTAGGTGCGAGCGTTACGCCGCAGGCGTTTCCAAGCGTGGTGAAATTTTGTCCATGACCCGGATGCACTGATCGGGGTCGGAGCCCTTTCCGGTGGAAAGGGATCCGACCCCACGGTTTTCCACACCGCGCGTGGAAAGCGGTGGGGGTTTGGTGTGGACAAGTGTGTGCGAACGTTGCGCCGCAGGCGTTTCGAAGCATGGTCATTTTTTGTCCAGCGCAGAAACCGATGCCGGAAACGCGAACGCCCCGCTCGAGGCGGGGCGTCCGGGGTCAATCCGTTGCGGCTGGATCAGACGTTGAAGCGGAAGTGCAGCACGTCGCCTTCCTGCACGCGGTATTCCTTGCCTTCCAGGCGCAGGCGACCGGCTTCCTTTGCGCCGGCTTCGCCCTTGTACTTGATGAAGTCGTCATACGCGATGGTTTCAGCGCGGATGAAGCCCTTCTCGAAGTCGGTGTGGATGACCGCGGCGGCCTGCGGGGCGGTGGCCCCCTTGCGCACGGTCCACGCGCGGACTTCCTTCACGCCAGCGGTGAAGTAGGTCTGCAGGCCCAGCAGGCTGTAGGCCGCGTTGATCACGCGGTTCAGGCCCGGCTCGCTCAGGCCGAGATCGGCCAGGAAGGTGTCGCGGTCTTCGTCGTCGAGCTGGGACAGCTCTTCTTCGATCGCGGCCGACACCGGCACCACCTGCGCGCCTTCGGCGGCGGCGTGGGCGCGCACGGCGTCCAGGTGCGGGTTGTTCTCGAAGCCGTCTTCCAGCACGTTGGCGATGTACATCACCGGCTTCAGGGTCAGCAGGAACAGGTCACGGACCAGCGCCTTCTCTTCCTCGTCCAGGCCGACCGAACGACCGGACTTGCCGTCGGCCAGGGCGGCCTGCAGCTTGGCCAGCACCGGCTTGCGCGCGGCCGCTTCCTTGTCGCCACCCTTTGCCGCGCGCTCGGCGCGGTTCAGTGCCTTCTCGACGCTGTCCAGGTCGGCCAGGGCCAGTTCGGTATCGATGGTTTCGATGTCCGAGATCGGGTCGACCTTGTTGTTGACGTGGATGACGTCGGCGTTCTCGAAGCAGCGCACCACGTGGGTGATCGCATCGACTTCGCGGATGTGCGCCAGGAACTTGTTGCCCAGGCCTTCGCCGCTGGCCGCACCGGCCACCAGGCCGGCGATGTCGACGAACTCGACCGCGGTCGGGATGACCTTCTGCGGGTTGATGATCGCCGCCAGCTCACCCAGGCGCGGGTCCGGCACCGGCACGATGCCGACGTTCGGTTCGATGGTGCAGAACGGGAAGTTCGCCGCGGCGATGCCCGCCTTGGTCAGCGCGTTGAACAGGGTCGACTTGCCGACGTTGGGCAGGCCGACGATGCCGCATTTGATACCCATGGGTGACAGCTCTCTGGGGTGAAAGTGATTGGGGAAGCAGCGAGGTGGGCGCTGCTTTTCCAATCATTCTCCGTACCGACCAACGGTCGGTACCTACCGGTCTGGTTGATTCCGTACCGACCAACGGTCGGTACCTACCGGCCTGGCCGACCAACGGTCGGTATCGGACGGGTTATTTCGGGGTGTGCAGCCGCTTCATTGCTTCGTTGAAATCGCCCTGTACCGCCAGCGGCAGCACGTCGATGGCATCGTCGATGGCGCGTGCGATCAGCACGTCGTCGTCCTTGGAGGGACGGCCGAGCACCCAACCCACCACGCGGTCCTTGTGGCCGGGATGGCCGATGCCCACGCGCAGGCGGTGGAACTTGCCGTGGCCGAGCAGGCGCATGGTGTCACGCAGGCCGTTCTGGCCGCCGTGGCCGCCGTCGAACTTCAGCCGTACCGCGCCGGGCGGCAGGTCCAGTTCGTCGTGCGCCAGCAGGGTTTCCTCCGGCTCGATCTTCCAGAACCGCTGTGCGGCGGTGACCGACTTGCCGCTGAGGTTCATGAAGGTGGCCGGCTTCAGCAGCCACACGGTCTGCCCGGCGATCTCGACCTTGGCGGTCTCGCCGAACAGCTTGCTGTCCACATTCCAGCGTGCACCGGCTTTTTCAGCCAGGGCCTCAACGAAATGAAACCCGGCATTGTGCCGGGTCCGGGCGTGTTCCGATCCGGGATTGCCCAGACCGACGATCAGTCGCAGTCCTGCCATGGTTCCTTCCAGAACGGTGCCTGCCCGGAGGCAGGCACCGCTACGGTATTACTCGGCAGCCGGAGCTTCAGCGTCGGCAGCGTCTTCCTTGCCGTGCTTGGCGGTGACGATGGCGTCGTCGTGGTCCTTGCCCAGCGCCAGGGCCGGGATTTCCACGCCCTTCGGCAGCTTGATGTTGGACAGGTACACCACGTCGCCAGCGTTCAGGGCGCCCAGGTCGACTTCGATCGACTCCGGCAGGTCCTTCGGCAGGCAGCTGATGGTGACTTCCTTCAGTTCGTGGGTGACCACGACGTCGGCAGCCTTGCCAGCCGGCGAGGTGTCTTCGTTGATGAAGTGCAGCGGAACCGAAGCGGTCAGGGCTTCGTTCTCGTTCACGCGCAGGAAGTCCAGGTGCATGATCAGCTGCTTGTACGGGTGGCGCTGAATGTCACGCAGCAGCACGCGCTCGACCTTACCATCCAGGTTCAGGTCCAGGATGGAGGCGTAGAACCACTCGTTCTGCTGGGCCAGCCAGATTTCGTTGTGGTCCAGGCTGATGGCGACCGGCTCGGCGGTACCGCCGTACACGATGGCCGGGATCACACCAGCGTGACGCAGGCGGCGGCTCGCACCCTTACGCTGCAGTTCACGCTTGGTGACCTTGATTTCATGGGTCTTCGACATTTTCGACTACTCAGGTTGTTGCCTTGCCTTGCGGCTCGGCGATTGAAGATGCTTCCGCGACCAGAAGCACCCGGGGTGTGTCCCTACCGTTGCCGGCAGGGACGAAAAAATCAGTCGACGTACAGCGAGCTGACCGACTCGCCGAAGGCGATGCGGCGCATCGTTTCGGCCAGCATTTCCGCCACGCTCAGCTGGCGGATCTTGCTGCACACCCGCGCTGCGTCCTTCAGCGGGATGGTGTCGGTCACCACCAGCTCGTCGAGCTGGGAATTGGTGATGTTGTCCACCGCCGGGCCCGACAGCACCGCGTGGGTGCAGTAGGCGGCGACCTTGAGCGCACCGCGCGCCTTGAGGGCAGCGGCAGCGGCGCACAGGGTGCCGGCGGTATCGACGATGTCATCGACCATGACGCAGGTCTTGCCTTCGACGTCACCGATGATGTTCATCACGGTGGAGACGTTGGCGCGCGGGCGGCGCTTGTCGATGATCGCCAGGTCGGCGTCATCCAGGCGCTTGGCCACCGCACGGGCGCGGACCACGCCGCCCACGTCCGGCGAGACGACGATCAGGTTCTCGGTGCCGTAGGCGCGCCAGATGTCGGCCAGCAGCAGCGGGGACGCATACACGTTGTCCACCGGGATATCGAAGAAGCCCTGGATCTGGTCGGCGTGCAGGTCGACGGTCAGCACGCGATCAGCGCCAGCGGTGCTGAACATCTTGGCCGCCAGCTTGGCGGTGATCGGCACGCGCGAGGAACGCATGCGGCGATCCTGGCGCGAGTAGCCGAAGTACGGCACCACGGCGGTCACGCTGGCCACCGATGCGCGCTTGAGCGCGTCGATCAGGACCAGCAGTTCCATCAGGTTTTCCGCGCTCGGCGCCGAGGTCGGCTGGATCACGAAGACGTCCTGCTTGCGGACGTTTTCTTCGATCTCGACCTGCACTTCACCATCGGAGAAGTGCGAGACCAGTGCCTTGCCCGGGCGGACTCCCAGTTCCTTGCAGATGTTCTGCGCCAGACGTTTGTTGGCGTTGCCGGAAAATACCAGCAGGTTCGGGGACTCTTGCATCATGATTGTCTCGGGCGGGGACGAGTGGCGGGGATCCGGTAGCGGCAAGGACCGCTGCGGCCCCTGCTGCTTACAACACCGCGGCTGTTTCCACGTCCCGCGCAGTGATGCGCTGGATGGCGCGGACGCAGCCGCATTGGCAGGGGCGGGAGGATTCGAACCTCCGAATGCCAGGATCAAAACCTGGTGCCTTGGGCCTCTTGGCGACGCCCCTGCATTGATGAATCAGTGTTGCTCGAGTGCATCCAGCAGTGGCGAACGTGCAACGCCCGCGGCCACCCTTGCCCGCAACTCCTTCGGCAACTCCGCTCGCCCCTGCTCTGCGGCAGCCTGCGAATCGAACTCGACGAAACAACCACTTCCGGACCCGGTCAAACGTGCCTGGCCTATGCTGCTCAACGCGGCAAGCACCGCCTCGACGGCAGGCTCGCGGCGGCGCAGCACCGGCTCGAACACGTTTCCGACCAGAGCGCCGGAAGCGAAGTCGTCTATTTTCGCCTGTGGGCAGTCGCGCGTCAAATCCGGGTCAGCGAACAGGGCCGGGGTCGGAACATGAACGCCCGGTTCGACGATCACGTACCAGGCCGGCGGCAGGGCCACCGGCTGCAGGCGCTCGCCCACGCCCTCGGCCCAGGCGTTGTGGCCGCGCACGAAGACCGGCACGTCGGCGCCCAGGCGCAGGCCCAGTGCAGCCAGCGCATCCTCGTCCAGGCCGGCCTGCCAGAGCCGGTTCAGGACCACCAGCACGGTGGCCGCGTCGGACGAGCCGCCGCCGAAGCCGCCACCCGCCGAAACATGCTTTTCAACGACGATATCCGCCCCCTGGCCGACGTTGGCAGCCGATTGCAGCAACCTGGCCGCACGCACCGCCAGATCATCGGCCTCGGCAACACCGGCCAGGCCCTCGCCCTGACGTCGCACCAATCCATCATCGCGCAGGCGCAGGCCGATACGGTCGCCCCAGTCCAGCAGGCGGAACACGGTCTGCAGCTCATGGTAGCCATCGGCGCGGCGGCCGGTGATGTGCAGGAACAGGTTCAGCTTGGCCGGGGCCGGCCACCAGGACCAGCCATCGGCGTCAATCTGCGCGGTCATGGCGCGTCGGCGCCCCACTGGTCGACCAGCAGGCGCACCTTGGCGTCCTCGCGGCTGGCCTCGATGCGCCGCGGCAGGGCCGGGCTTCCTTCCTGGGCCGGATACCAGTCCAGGTACTGGATCAGCCAACCGGCCTGCTGCATGCGCCGCGGGCGGCCCTCGGCATCGCGCTCCACGCTGCTTTCGCCGGAACCGCGCAGCACCAGGCCACGGGTCCAGTCGGACAGTTCATTTACCGGAATATCCCAACCGGTGGCATCGAGCAGCAGCTGGCGGGCGTCATCGCCGGCGCGCGGGCCGTCGCCGAGCCCTTCCAGGCGTGCCCCGCCCTGTACCGAATCCCCCTGCAGGGTCCAGCTCTGGCGGGTGACCGGCGCACTCAGCTGGATGCGGTACTCGCTGCCCTGCTGGACCCAGTCGATGCGACCGCTGCCACCGTTCTTGCCCTTGCTGACCGCGACCCGACCCTGGAAGCTGTAATCGGGCTGCGCGCGCAGGGCCTGCACGCGGGCCTCCTCGGCGCGCTCGGCGGCCGGCGACACGGTATAGACCACGTCCGGAGCCGGCGTCTTCTGCGTGCCCACGCTGGTACAGGCGCTCACCGCCAGGGTCACGGCCACCAGCAGCAGCGGCCGGATCATGGAAACACTCATGGATTGAATTTCTCGCGGGCGCGCAGCAGCGCGCGGTTTTCAGGGTCGAGCTTGGCCGCTTCCTCGAAGAAGTGGCGGGCCTCGTCGTGCTTGCCGAGCACCCACAGCACCTCGCCCACGTGGGCGGCGATCTCCGGGTCGCGGGACAGCGTCCAGGCCCGGCGCAGCTGCACCAGGGCTTCGTCGTTGCGGCCCAGGCGATACAGCACCCAGCCGTAGCTGTCGACGATGGCCGGGTTGTCCGGCTCGGCCACGCGCGCGCGGTCGATCAGTTCCAGGGCTTCCTGATAGCGCTTGGTGCGGTCGGCCAGGGTGTAGCCCAGCGCGTTCAGCGCCGGCACGTTCTCCGGATCGGTCACCAGCACCTTGCGCAGGTCAGCCTCGGCGCGGGCGATGTCATCGCGCCGCTCCCAGGCCAGGGCGCGGGCGTACAGCAGGCCGTTCTCGTCCGGATAGGCGGCCAGGCCACGGGCCAGCGCATCCAGTTCGCCCGGCAGGTCGTCGGCGCGCTGGCGCAGCTCGGCTTCCAGCAGGTAGGCATCGCGGCGCACATCATCATCGACCATGGCATCGGACTGGATGGCATGCACCTCGTCCAGCGCCAGCGCCTGCCGGCCGGCCAGGCCCTGCGCATTGGCCGCGCGCAGGCGCGCCTCGTTCAGTTCGTCGCCGCCCGGCACGCTGTGGTACCAGTTCACCGCCTCGGGGTAGCGCTTGAGGTACTCGGCGATCTTGCCCAGCAGCAGGCGCTGCGCCGGGTCCGGCCTGGCGGCCTGCCGCGAGAGTTCGTTGTAGAGGCCCGACAGCGCGGCGGTGTCGCCCTGCTTTGCCAGCAGCGAGGCGCGCATGCCCCAGGTCTGCACGTTCTGCGGGCCGACGGCCAGCACCCGCTCGGCGGCGGCCGGCTGGCCCAGGCTGTCATAGGCGATGGCCACGGCATTGCGCAGCTCCGGGTCCTGCCGGGTCTTCGGCTCGACCCCCTGCAGCAGCGCCAGCGCCTGCGCGGTCTGCCCGGCCTGCTGCAGCTGGCTGGCACGCAGCAGGGCTACCCGCGGCTCGTCCGGGAAGCGCTTGACCACTTCGTCGATCATGCGCCGGGCCAGCTCGGGCTTTTCCATGCGCAGGGCCAGCCGGCCGAATTCCTGCCAGGCCTCGATCTTCGGCGGAATGGCATTGGCGTCGACCAGCTCGCCCAGCACCTGCGCCGGCACCGCCGGGTCGCGGCCACCGCCGATCAGGGCGGCCAGCGCGAACTTCCAGCCGCGATCGTCGGGGTCGGCCAGCAGGGCCTGCAGCTCGGTGCGCGCGGCCTTCACGTTGCCCTGGCGCATGGCCAGCGCACCGGCGGCACTGCGCATGGACAGCGAGCTGGGGGCGCGCTTCTCCCACAGGGCCAGGCCCTTGGCGGCGCTGGCGTCATCGTTGGCCAGCATGGAGATGCGGGTGGCCCGTTCGGCCAGCCCGGCATCGCCGGCGGTCTGCTCGGCCGCCTGCAGGTACCAGTGCGCGGCGTCGGCCAGCTTGCCGGCCTGCAGGGCGAATTCCCCGGCCATCACCGGTTCCAGGGCCAGTTCTTCGCTGGCCGGGCCCCGTGCGGGAGCCTTGGCCGGCGCCGCCGCCAGCACCTGGCTGAAGGCCAGGGACAGCAGCAGAACACTGGGGATGCGAATCAATGCGGGCATCGTCGGCATCGGGGCCTTAAAATGTCGTCCAATGGCCAGCAGCTTATCGCAAGCAACTGAACAATGACCCTGTGGGTGCTCGGACTGAATCACCAGACCGCACCGGTAGAGCTGCGCGAACGCGCGGCCTTCGCCGGTGACGCGCTGCCGCGCGCGCTCGGTTCGCTGCGCGATACCCCGCAGATCGCCGAGGCGGTCCTGCTTTCCACCTGCAACCGCACCGAGCTGTACGCGGTGGCCGATTCGCCGCAGGCGCTGGACCAGTGGCTGCACAGCCAGGCCGGCGACCTGCAGGGCTACCTGTACCAGCATGCCGACGCCGATGCGGTGCGCCACCTGTTCCGGGTCGCCACCGGGCTCGATTCGATGGTGCTGGGCGAGCCGCAGATCCTGGGACAGGTGAAGGATGCCTGGTCCACCGCGCGCGACCACGGCCTGCTCGGCCAACGCCTGGACCGGCTGTTCCAGCAGACCTTCTCGGTGGCCAAGCGTGCGCGCACCGATACCCAGGTGGGCGCCAATCCAGTCTCGGTCGCCTCGGCCGCGGTGCGCCTGGCGCAGAACGCGTTCGCCCGCCTGGACGATTCCACGGTGCTGCTGGTCGGCGCCGGCGAGACCATCGAGCTGGCTGCACGGCACCTGAGCGAAGGCAAGGTGCGCCGCCTGCTGATCGCCAACCGTACCCTGGCCCATGCGCAGGAACTGGCCACCCGCCACGGCGGCGTGGCGCTGCCGCTGACCGAGCTGGAACGCCACCTGGCCGAGGCCGACGTGGTGTTCTCGGCCACCGCCGCGCGCGAACCGGTCATCCACCGCGAAATGGTGGCCAAGGCCCTGCGCGCGCGCCGGCACAAGCCGATGCTGCTGTTCGACCTGGCCGTGCCGCGCGACATCGAGGCCGAGGTCGGCACGCTCAACGACGCCTTCCTGTACACCGTGGACGACCTTGAACGCGCGGTGGAAGACAACCGCCGCGGCCGTCGCGAGGCGGCCGCCGAGGCCGAGGCGATCATCGACCTGCAGGTCTCGCGCTTCGTCGAAACCCTGCAGGCCAGCGCCCACCAGGCGCCCCTGCGGCAGCTGCGCGCCTTCGGCGAGGCCACCCGCGCCGAGCTGCTGGAGCGTGCGCGGCAGCAGCTGGCCAATGGCAAGCCGGCCGACGAAGTGCTGGAACTGCTGGCCCATGGCCTGACCAACCGCCTGCTGCACCCGCCGACCGCCGCCCTGCGCGCGGCCGCGCTCAGTGGCGACGCCGACCTGACCCGCGCTGCCGAGCGCCTGTTCCCGGCCACGCCGGGCTACCGCCACCCACCCGTGAGACCCGATGACGCCGACCCTGCGCCGTAAGCTGGAAGCGCTGGCCGAGCGCCGCGAAGAACTGGAACGCCTGCTCGCCGAACCCGACGTGGTCGCCGACAACAACCGTTTCCGCGATCTTTCGCGCGAATTCGCCCAACTTGAACCGGTCGCCACCGCCCTGGCCGACGAAGCTCGTGCCAAGGCCGACCTCGCCGCCGCCGAAAGCATGCGCGCCGACCCCGACCTGCGCGAGCTGGCCGACGAGGAGATCGCTGCCGCCGAGGCCCGCCTGCAGGAGCTGGAACAGGAACTGGCCCTGCTGCTGGTGCCGCGCGATCCGCGCGACGAGGGCAACCTGTTCCTGGAAGTGCGTGCCGGTACCGGCGGCGACGAAGCGGCGATCTTCGCCGGCGACCTGTTCCGCATGTACGCCCGCTATGCCGAGCGCCAGGGCTGGAAGGTGGAGATCGAATCGGACAGCCCCGGCGAACACGGCGGCTACAAGGAAGTGGTGGCACGCGTGGTCGGTCGCGGCGCTTTCTCGCGCCTGAAGTTCGAATCGGGCACGCACCGCGTGCAGCGCGTGCCAGCCACCGAATCGCAGGGCCGCATCCACACCTCGGCGGCGACCGTGGCGATCATTCCCGAAGCCGACGAGGTCGATGACATCGTCATCAACCCGGCCGACCTCAGGGTGGATACCTACCGCTCGTCCGGCGCCGGCGGCCAGCACGTCAACAAGACCGAATCGGCCATCCGCATCACCCACGTGCCGACCGGCGTGGTGGTGGAGTGCCAGACCGAGCGCAGCCAGCACGCGAACCGCGACAAGGCGATGAAGCGGCTGAAGGCGCAGCTGCTGGATGCCGAGCGCCAGCGCCAGGACGCGGCGCAGGCCGAATCGCGGCGCCTGCAGGTGGGCAGCGGCGACCGCAGCCAGCGCATCCGCACCTACAACTTCCCGCAGGGCAGGATCACCGACCACCGCGTGGAAGGGCTGACCCTGTACGACCTGCCCAACGTCCTGTCCGGCGACCTCGACGCCCTGCTGCAGCGCCTGAGCCACGAGCACCAGGTCGACGCGCTGGCCCAGCTGTCGGCGGGCTGAGCCGATGTCGGCCTGGCAGCAACGACAGCAACTGCAGCAGGCGCTGGCACGCCAGCCCGGTGATTTCATCGCCTGGGTGATGCTGGCCGACGTGGAACTTGAAGCCGGTGATATCGCCGCCGGCGAACAGGCCGCACGGCGCGCCCTGCAGCTGCGCCCGAACCATCCCGAAGCCCTGGCCCGGCTGGGCCGGGTGGCATGGATGGTCGGCGCCCACGCCGATGCGGCACGGCTGCTCGGCCAGGCCTCCGCGCTGGCACCGGAACACCCGGGCATCGCCCTGTGGCTGGGCCACGCGCTGGAAGATGCCGACGATGCCGAAGGTGCTGCCGCGGCCTATCGCCGCGCGCACACGCTGCTGCCTGGCGAACCGTATATCGCCGCACAGCGCCTGGCCTGGCAGCGCCGCCTGTGCGACTGGCAGGACGTGGACGCGCTGGCCGCACAGGTGCGCGCCGCCGTTGCCGCTGGCCAGGGCGTGGTCGAGCCGTTCGCCTTCCTCAGTGAGGACGCCAGCGCCGCCGAACAGCTGGCCTGCGCCCGCATGCGTGCCGCTGCGGTGGCTGCAGCCGTGCGCCCGCTGCCGAAGGTGCCGGTGCGTGCACGCGGCCCGCTGCGCGTTGGCTTCCTCTCCAATGGATTCGGTGCACACCCCACCGGGCTGCTGACCGTGGCCCTGCTGGAGCAGCTGCAGGCCGACCCGGCACTGCAGCTGCACCTGTTCGCGCTGAACCGCGATGATGGCAGCCGCATCCGCGAGCGCCTGCAGACCGCGGCGCGCCTGCACGACGTCGCCGGCCAACGCCATGCCGAGACCGCTGCACGGATCCGCGCGCAGGGCATCGACGTGCTGTTCGACCTGCGGGGCTGGGGCGGTGGCGGTGCACCGGAGGTGCTGGCGATGCGCCCTGCCCCGCTGCAGCTGAACTGGCTGGCCTACCCCGGCACGTCCGGTGCACCGTGGCTGGATGCGGTGGTCGGCGATGCCTTCGCCCTGCCGCCGGCACTGGAACCGCATTACAGCGAACGCGTGCTGCGCCTGCCGCGCGCCTTCCAGCCATCCGACAACACCCGCGTGCTGGAACCTGCACCGACCCGCGCCGACTGCGGCCTGCCCGCGCAGGGCGTGGTGTTCTGCTGCTTCAACAACAGCTACAAGCTCAACCCGCGCAGCATGGCCCGCGCCTTCGCGGTGCTGCAGGCGGTGCCGGGCAGCGTGCTGTGGCTGCTGGCCGGCCCGGGCCAGGCCGATGCACACCTGCGCGCGGCGGCACAGGCTGCCGGCGTGGATCCGGCACGGCTGGTGTTCATGGCCAAGCTGCCGCACCCGCAGTACCTCGCCCGCTATGCGCTGGCCGACCTGTTCCTGGACACGCACCCGTACAACGCCCACACCACCGCCTCCGATGCGCTGTGGGCCGGCTGCCCGGTGCTGACCTGCCCCGGCGACACCTTCGCCGCGCGCGTGGCCGGCAGCCTCAACCACCACCTCGGCCTGGCGCACATGAACGTGGCCGACGATGCCGCCTTCATCGCCACCGCCAGCGCCCTCGGCAACGACCCGACGGCCCTGGCCGCGCTGCGCGCTGAGCTGGCACAGGCGCGCGGCCGCAGCGGCGTGTTCGACATGGCCGGCTTCGCCGCGGACCTGTCGGCGCTGCTGCAGGCATTTGCGCGCGAACACGGCTGGGGAGACGCGACTGGGTAGAGTCGACCGTTGGTCGACTGCTCCGGGCGGGCCGCGAGAACCCACGCTGCGCGCGATGCTCGACCAACGGTCGACCCTGCCCCTGTCGCGTCCATTGCCGTTTTCCGGGCATCGACACCGCCTCGGCACCCCCTGCGCTACGCTCGGGCTTCCTTCCAGCGTGGTGCAACGATGGGCAAGCTCAAGCGCAAGGAGTACGACGAACTGCTGCAGCCGCTGCAGCTGGAACTGACCGCGATGGCGCGCTGGGTACAGCACAGCGGGCAACGCCTGCTGGTGCTGTTCGAGGGCCGCGATACCGCCGGCAAGGGCGGCGCGATCCAGGCGATCAGCCAGCATCTCAACCCGCGCCAATGCCGGGTGGTCGCGCTGCCGAAGCCGACCGACCGCGAATCGACGCAGTGGTATTTCCAGCGCTACGCCAGCCACCTGCCGGCGGCGGGCGAGATCGTGCTGATGGACCGCAGCTGGTACAACCGCGCCGGCGTGGAACGGGTGATGGGCTACTGCAGCGAGGCCGAGTACCAGCAGTTCCTGCACCAGGCACCGGTGTTCGAGCAGCTGCTGGTGGATGACGGCATCCTGCTGTTCAAGTACTGGCTGTGCGTGGACCAGGCGCAGCAGGAAAAGCGCTTCGAGGAGCGCCACAGCGATCCGCTGAAGGGCTGGAAGCTGTCACCGGTGGATCTGAAGTCACGCAGCAAGTACAGCGCCTACACCGAGGCGCGCGAGGCGATGCTGCGGGCCACGCATCGCGATGCGGCGCCGTGGACGCTGGTGGATTTCAACGACCAGCGGCTGGGGCGGTTGTCGCTGGTGCGCAATCTGCTGGACCGGCTGCCGGATACGCGGGTGGATGAGCCGGTGCTGGATCTGCCGAAGTTGAAGGGCAAGCTGCATGTGGAGCACTACGACGTGCTGCGGCCGATCGAGGATTTCCCGGTCAAGGATTAGGGGGTTCGGCAGGGCTGCGCCCTGCACCTGCTCAAGGCAACGGCAGCGGCAACGTCAACGTCAAAAGCCGAAGCGGCATTCCGTGGGATGGCGGGGCA
>NZ_JACVTV010000091.1:0-18564 GCF_016624625.1 Stenotrophomonas sp. S41
CCGCCCGACCCAACCCTCCGATGCCACCGCCTGGTCCCGTCGCCAGACCCATGCCGTCCAGATCGGCGGGGTCACCGTAGGTGGCGGCAAGCCCGTGGTGGTGCAGTCGATGACCAACACCGACACCTCCGACGTCGCCTCCAGCGTGAAGCAGGTGGCCGAATTGTGGCGCGCCGGTTCGGAAATGGTGCGGTTGACCGTCAACACTGTAGAGGCGGCCGCGGCCATTCCGCGCATCGTCGACAAGCTGGCGATGATGGGCATCGACGTACCGCTGATCGGTGACTTCCACTACAACGGCCACCAGCTGCTGACGGCCGAGCCGGCCTGCGCCGAAGCGCTGGCCAAGTACCGCATCAACCCGGGCAACGTCGGCTTCGGCAAGAAGAAGGACCTGCAGTTCGCCCAGCTGATCGAGTTCGCCATCCGCTACAACAAGCCGGTGCGCATCGGTGCCAACTGGGGCTCGCTGGACCAGGCCCTGGCGGCGAAGCTGATGGACGAGAACAACCATCGCGAACAGCCCTGGGACGCCGGCCGCGTGCTGCGCGAGGCGCTGATCCGTTCGGCGCTGGATTCGGCCGAGCAGGCGGTGGAGATCGGCCTGCCGCGCGATCGCATCATTCTTTCGGCCAAGGTCAGCGGCGTGCAGGAACTGATCGCGGTGTACCGCGACCTGGCCCAGCGTTCGGATTTCGCCCTGCACCTGGGCCTGACCGAAGCCGGCATCGGCAGCAAGGGCATCGTCGCTTCGGCGGCGGCGCTGAGCGTGCTGCTGCAGGAAGGTATTGGTGACACCATCCGCATTTCGCTGACGCCCGAGCCGGGCCAGTCGCGTACGCAGGAAGTGATCGTCGCCCAGGAACTGCTGCAGACCACCGGCCAGCGCGCCTTCACCCCGCTGGTCACCGCCTGCCCGGGCTGCGGCCGCACCACCTCCGAGTTCTTCCAGGAACTGGCCAAGGTCGTGCAGAACCACGTGCGCGAGAAGATGCCGGTCTGGAAGGTGCAGCACCCGGGTGCGGAGAACATGACCCTGGCGGTAATGGGTTGCATCGTCAATGGTCCGGGTGAGTCGCGCCACGCCAACATCGGCATTTCCCTGCCGGGTACCGGCGAAACGCCGGCCGCGCCGGTGTTCGTCGACGGCGAGAAGAAGGTGACCCTGCGTGGCGACAACATCGCCCAGGAATTCGTTGCCCTGATCGACGACTACGTCGAACAGAAGTATGTCCGGATCGCCGGGTAAGCCGCCGATCCTGGCCGCGCCGGAACCGGCGTCCGGCTTCCGACACTGGATGGGGCGCAATACGTGGCGCCTGGTGCTGCTGTTTGCCGGCGTGCTGCTGCCGCTGGCCGGCTTCGTCGCCCTGGCCGATGAAGTGCACGAGTTCGAGTCGTTCCATTTCGACGCCCCGCTGCTGTGGCAGATGCACGGGCTGCATTCGCCGTGGCTGGACCGCTGCTTCGTGCTGCTGTCGAAACTGGGCTACGAATGGTTCCTGATTCCGGCGGACGTGCTGATCGTCGGCGCGCTGCTGTGGCGGCGGCGCTGGCGCGAGGCGACCTTCGTGGCGGTGTGCTTCGTCGGCTCGGCGCTGCTGAACATGGGCAGCAAGCAGTTCTTCCAGCGCGACCGCCCCAGCCTGTGGGAATCGATCGCGCCGGAATCGACGTTCAGCTTCCCCAGCGGGCACGCGATGGGCACCATGACCCTGGCCGCGACCCTGGTGCTGCTGGCGTGGAACACCCGCTGGCGCTGGCCGGTGCTGGTGCTGGCGCCGCTGTTCAGCCTGCTGGTCAGCCTCTCGCGGGTCTACCTGGGGGTGCATTACCCCTCCGATATCCTCGCCGGATGGTGTGCGGCGCTGGTTTGGGTGGTAGGGTGCTATCTGGTCATGTTCAGTCGCCGACAACCTTGGCGACGCAGCGGTTCGCCGCCAGCAGGGGCCAGCGAAGCGATCGCAACAGGGGAGTGACGTGGATGCCCCTTCGGGGACGTCCATGCAAGAGCAGGTTGTTTCGTTGTAACGGGTTCTGTGGGACAGGGGGCAACATCGATGTGCGAAGAATGTGATGCGCAAGGCAGAACGCCGTTTTTGCGCCGTCGTCGTGCTTGCGATGCCCGGAAGCCCTGCCTAGCGTGGCCCGCAATGGCCGCATTCGAAGAGGTACGTGAATGACGATTCGAGTCTACCTGGTGGACGACCACGCGCTGGTCCGCACCGGTATGAAGATGATTTTGTCGAGTGAAACCGACATCGAGGTGGTGGGCGAAGCCGAGACCGGCGAAGACGGCTTGCGCGAGATCCGCCAGCTGCTGCCGGACGTGGTGCTGTGCGACCTGCACCTGCCGGGTGTCAGTGGCATGGAAGTGACCGAGCGCATCGTCCGTGGCCACCGCGCCACGCGCGTGGTGATCGTGTCCGTGCTGGAAGACGGCCCGCTGCCGAAGCGACTGCTGGAAGCGGGCGCCGCCGGCTACATCGGCAAGGGCTGCGATGCGCAGGAACTGCTGCGTGCGGTGCGTGACGTCGCGGCCGGGCGCCGTTACCTGGGCACCAGCATCGCGCAGAACCTGGCGCTGTCCACGGTGGAAGGCAATGCCTCGCCGTTCGATACGCTGTCGCCGCGCGAGCTGGAAGTGGCGCTGCTGCTGACCCAGGGCCTGCGCCAGGAAGACATCGCGCGGCGCCTGAGCCTGAGCGCGAAGACGGTGAACACGCACAAGGCGCGGTTGTTCGAGAAGATGGGGATCAGCGACAACATCGCGCTGGCGCGCATGGCCAGCCAGTACGGGCTGGTGGATCCGGCACGGCCGCTGTAACGGCGTCGGCTACAGCCGGGTCAGAGCCCTTTCCTGCGGAAAGGGATCCGACCCGGGACAGGTTGCGCGCACTTCGGGGTCGGATCCCTTTCCCGGCGGGAAAGGGCTCTGACCCCTGATGATGCCGGAGCCGAGCGTGGGCTCGGCTCTACACCTGGGGTGGGCTCAGTGGCCGCGGACGCGCTTGATGATCTTCGCGGCGTCGGCGGCGCTGGCGCGCACCTTGTCCCACTCGCCGTCGGCGATCCAGTTGCCCGGCACCATCCACGAGCCACCGATGCAGACCACGTTCTTCTGCTCCAGGTACTCGGCGGCGGTGTTTTCGGTGATGCCACCTGTCGGGCACAGCTTCAGGTCGGCAACCGGGCCGGCAAGGCCCTTGATCATCGCCAGGCCACCCACGGCCGTGGCCGGGAACAGCTTGCACACGCGGAAGCCGCGCGCGTAGAGCGACAGCAGCTCGGTCGGCGTGGCCGCACCCGGCACCACCGGCAGCGGTGCCGCCGCCAGCGCATCGGCCAGCACCGGCGGCGTACCCGGCGTCACCAGGAAATCCGCGCCCGCATCGATCGACTGCTGCATCTGCTCCACGGTCAGCACCGTACCCGCACCCACCACCACGTCGGGCAGCTCACGCTTGAGCATCGCCAGCGCTTCCATCGCCACCGGCGTACGCAGCGTCAGCTCGATGGCCGGCAGGCCACCTTCCAGCAGCGCCGCACTCACCGCACGCGCCTGGTCCAGCGTATGAATCGTCACCACCGGCAGGATGCCCGCCGCACGCAGCAGTTCCGCCGCCTTCACCTGATGTTGTTCGATACCCATAGCTCTGCTTCTGCCTTTGCTTTCGAATTTGATTTCAATGATCACTTCGCGGCATTGATGCGCCGGAGAGTGTCAGGAGGGCGCGGTCAGCCCCAGCCGGGACCGTGAGCGGCATGGATGCCGCGACCGAGCCCCCATGGATGGGTTTACGGCGTGTCCCGGCTGGGGCTGACCGCGCCCTCAACGAGGAGGCTCACCGCCGCAACAAACCCGCAGCGCTCTCCAACAACTCAGGCGTCCTTCGCCTCATGCGGCGCCGCCGCAGCCGCAGCATCGTGCCCCAGCTCATACTCCGAATCGTAATCCCACGGCCCACCATCCGCCGCCGCCGGCCCGCACGAAATCGAAATCGCACCCTGGTCCGCCGGACCCACCACGCGACGGTTGATCGCGAACAGATTGCGGCCCAGGTCATGCGCTGCCGGTGCCGTGTTCGGCGCCAGCGAACGCGCCGCCCACTCGGCCGCATCCACCAGCACTTCCAGCGTGCCGGCTTCGCCGTCCAGGCGGATCATGTCGCCCTCGCGCACCTTGGCCAGCGGGCCACCGCGCGCCGCTTCCGGCGTCACGTGGATCGCCGCCGGGATCTTGCCCGAGGCACCGGACAGGCGACCGTCGGTGACCAGCGCCACGCGCCGGCCCTGGTTCTGCAGCAGGCCCAGCAGCGGCGCCAGCGAATGCAGTTCCGGCATGCCGTTCGCACGCGGGCCCTGGTAACGCACCACCGCCACGAAATGCTCCGGCAGCAGGCCACCGGCGTGCAGCTTGTTCAGCACCTGCGGCGCATCGACCACCACGGCCGGTGCCTCGATGGTGCGGTACTGCGGCTTCACCGCCGACAGCTTGATCAGCGACTTGCCCAGGTTGCCGCGCAGCAGGCGCAGGCCACCCTGGCTTTCGAACGGGTTGTCGACGCTGCGCACCACTTCTTCATCGGCGCTGCGTTCCAGGCCCGGCAGGTACACCAGCTTGCCGTCGCGCAGCTGCGGCTCGCGGGCGTAGTCGGCCATGCCACCACGGGCCACGCTGACGATGTCGCCATGCATCAGGCCGGCCTTGATCAGCTCGCCGAACACGAACGCCGGGCCACCGGCCGCGGCGAAGCGGTTCACGTCGGCCTCGCCGTTCGGATAGACGCGGGCCAGCAGCGGAACCAGCTGCGACAGCTCGTCGAAGTCGTCCCAGGTCAGCACGATGCCGGCGGCGCGGGCAACGGCGATCCAGTGAATGGTGTGGTTGGTCGAACCACCGGTGGCCATCAGCGCGATGACCGCGTTGAGGATCGCGCGCTCGTCGATGATGCGGCCCAGCGGACGGAAATCGTCGCCCAGCGCGGTGATGTCCAGCGCACGCTCGGTGGCTTCGCGGGTCAGCGCGTCGCGCAGCGGCGTATCCGGGTTGACGAACGACGCGCCCGGCAGCTGCACGCCCATCGCTTCCAGCAGCACCTGGTTGGAATTGGCAGTGCCGTAGAAGGTGCAGGTGCCGACGCCGTGGTACGAGGCGGACTCGGCTTCCAGCAGTTCCTCGCGGGTGGCTTCGCCGGCGGCGTAGCGCTCGCGCACTTCGGCCTTCTGCTTGTTCGGGATGCCCGGGGTCATCGGGCCGGCCGGCACGAACACTGCCGGCAGGTGGCCGAAGGCCAGTGCGCCGATCAGCAGGCCCGGCACGATCTTGTCGCACACGCCGAGGTGGATGGTGGTGTCGAACATGTCGTGGCTGAGGCCGATGGCCGTGGCCTGCGCGATCACGTCGCGCGAGAACAGCGACAGTTCCATGCCGCCGCGACCCTGGGTCACGCCGTCGCACATCGCCGGCACGGCGCCGGCCACCTGTGCGGTCGCGCCGAGTTCGCGGGCGACCTCACGAATCTGCTCCGGATAGGTCTCGAACGGCTGGTGCGCCGACAGCATGTCGTTGTAGGCGGTGATGATGCCCAGGTTCGGGGTCACGCCGCCGCGCAGGCGGCTCTTGTCGGTCGTGCCGCAGGCGGCGAAGCCGTGGGCGAGGTTGCCGCAGCTCAGGCGGCTGCGGAACGGGCCATCGCGCAGGGCGGCGTCGATCGCGGCCAGGTAGGCGGCGCGCGACGCGGCGCTGCGGCGGATGACGCGATCGGTGATGGCTTGCAGTTGCGGATGGAGGCTCATTGGCTACCAGCGTTCAAGGTGGCGAGAGGCAAGCGGCAGCGGACGCCGCCGCCGACGTCAATCAGCCCAGTGCACGCGCAGGCGCGCGCCGTCCAGGTTGATTGCATTGAGGATCGGGTACTGCTGCGCATCGTTGCTGTCCAGCGCCTGGCGCAGGACCTGCAGCTTCTGCTTGCCGCGCAGCAGCAGCAGGCGCTGGCGGCACTGGCCCAGGCCACGCGGGGTCAGGGTGATGCGCAGCGGCCACTGGTTGGCACCGGGGCAGCCGGTGGCATCCAGCGCGGCGTAGGGCAGGGTGCTTTCCAGTGCACGGGCCAGATCCTTCGAGCCCGGGAACAGCGAGGCGGTGTGGCCATCGTTGCCCATGCCCAGCGCCACCACGCTCGGCGCCTGGCTGTGCTGGGCCTGCAGGTTGGCGGTGTACACGCATTCGGGCAGCGGCTTGCCGATGCGCACCAGCGGATCGAAGTGGGCACCTTCGGCACGCTTGAGCAGATGCTCGCGCACCAGCCAGGCATTGCTGTCGCGATCCTGCGGCGACAGCCAGCGCTCATCGGCCAGGCTCACTTCCACGCGGTCCCAGAGCACGTCCAGCTCGGCCAGCGCCTGGTACACCGGCGCCGGGGTGGTGCCACCGGACAGCAGGATGCGGGCGCGGCCCACTTCGTTGATGTCGTGGTTGATCGCCTGGGCCATTTCGGCGGCCACGGCTTCGATCCAGCCATCGGCATCGCCATGGCTGATGAAGTCGATGCGGTCGTCGTGGAAGGTCGGGCTCATGCGGCAACTCCTGTAGCGTCACGTTCGGCGTCGGCGGCATAGGCGGCGGCGCCCAGCAGCCCGGGGCAGGGGTGCATGATCGCCAGCGACGGCACCCGCGCCATGATCGAAGAGAACCGGCCCTTGTGTTCGAAGCGCTGGCGGAAACCGGAATGCTGCAGCGAATCGAGCATCTTCGGCACCAGGCCACCGGTCAGGAACACGCCGTCCCACGCGCCCTGCACCAGCACCAGGTCACCTGCGATGGCACCGAACACGGCGCAGAACACGTCCACCGTGCGCATCGCCTGCGGGTCACCCAGCGCGGCACGCGCGGTGACGTCGGCCGGCTGCAGCTGGCCCGGATCGAAACCGGCCATCTCGCACACGGCGCGATGGATATTGACCAGGCCGGGGCCGCAGATCAGGCGTTCGTTGGAGACGCGGCCGAACTGCTCGGACAGGATCTCCAGGATGCGGATCTCCTCCGGCGTGCCCGGCGGGAAGCTGACGTGGCCACCTTCGGTTTCCAGCGGATAGCTGCGGCCGTGGCGCACGATCAGGCCGCCGACACCGAGGCCGGTGCCCGGACCGATCACGCCGTAGTTGCGCGATTCGCCCGGTGCGGCCGGGGTCCAGTGCGCGCCGCCGATCTGGATCACGTCATGCGGCTGCAGCAGGGCCACGGCCATCGCCTGTGCGGCGAAGTCGTTGATCAGGTGCAGTTCGTCGAAGCCGAGCATGGTCGCGGTGCGGCTGCGCGAGATCACCCACGGGTGGTTGGTGATACGTGCTTCGTCACCGTCCACGCGGCCGGCCACCGCGAACACGCCGCGGCGCGCAGTGGCGCCGGCCTGTTCCAGGTAGTGGCGTGCGGCATCACCCAGCGAGGGGAACTCAGCCACCGCGTATTCGCGGATGCTGTCCTTCTGCAGGGGCGCGTCCAGCGAGGTGTCGGCGAGGGCGAAGCGGGCGTTGGTGCCGCCGATGTCGGCGACCAGCACGGGCTGGCTGCCGACACTCATGCCGATGCTCCGCTGTCCGGGGCGTCAACGCCCTGCGGCAGGAAGTCGGTGGCGTTGTCCGGGCCCCACTGGCCGGCCGGGTAGGGTTCCAGCGGCAGGTTGGCGGCCTTCCAGGCATCGGCCACGCTGTCGATCCAGGCCCAGGCCGCGCGCACTTCGTCGTCGCGCACGAACAGGGTGTGGTTGCCGTTGAAGGCGTCCAGGAACAGGCGCTCGTAGGCGATGCGGCGGTGCAGGCCGGTCGGCACGGACAGTTCCAGTTCCAGCGGGTGCAGTTCCAGCGCGCCCCATTCCGGGCCGGCCAGGCTGCTCATCAGGCCCAGTTCGATGTTTTCCTGCGGCTGCAGCTGGAACACCAGGCGGTTCGGCGCGGCCTGCGCACGCTGCGGGCGCTCGAACAGCCAGTGGGTGACCGGCTTCAGCGTGACCACCACGCGGGTGGTGCGCTCGGGCAGGCGCTTGCCGGTGACCAGGTGGAACGGCACGCCGCTCCAGCGCCAGTTGTCGATGTGCGCGGTGACGCCGGCGAAGGTTTCCACGTCGCTGCCTTCCGGCGGCTGGTAGGCCTGGGCCGGCTGGCCGTTGATGCTGCCAGCGGTGTAGCGGCCGCGGATGCTGTCACGGGCGGCGTTCTTCGCGTCCAGCGGGCGCAGGGCGCGCAGCACCTTGACCTTCTCGTCGCGGATGCGGTCGGCTTCCAGCGAGGCCGGCGGCTCCATCGCCACCATGCACAGCAGCTGCAGGATGTGGCTCTGCACCATGTCGCGCAGCGCGCCGGAGCGCGCGTAGTACGCGTCGCGGCCGTCCACGCCTTCGCTCTCGGCCACCAGGATGTGCACCGATTCGATGTAGTTGCGGTTCCACACCGCTTCCAGCAGCGTGTTGCCGAAGCGCAGGGCGATCAGGTTCTGCACCGCCGCCTTGCCCAGGTAGTGGTCCAGGCGGAACACGCGGTCTTCGTCGATCCACTGGCCGATGGTGGAGATGATCTCCTCGGCGCTCTCGCTGTCGCTGCCGATCGGCTTTTCCAGCATCAGGCGCGACGGTGCTGCCAGGGCGCCGCCCTTGGCCAGGCCTTCGCAGGTGGAGATGTACAGGCCCGGCGGGATGGCCAGGTAGCTCACGCAGCGACGGTCGACCAGGTCGGAGACGGCGGCGGCGACCGAGTCGACGTCACGCAGGTCCACCGAGCGGTAGTCGATGCGGCGCAGCAGGGAGGCGATGTCCTCCTGGCTGGCCATCGGCATGGCCTGCTGCAGACGCGGCCGCAGGATATCGTGGAAGGCTTCGGTGTCATGGCCGGACAGGGCCAGCGCACGGATGCGGAAGTCCTCCGGCAGCAGGCCGTCGCCAAGCAGGCGCAGCAGCGAAGGGAACAGGTAGCGCTGGGCCAAGTCGCCTGTGGCACCAAACAGGAAGAGGGTGTCGTGCATCGCTCGAGTTTCAGATCCGGGTGACATCGTTGTCAATCGCTTCATGGCTGGGTTCAGGGGACATCCGCGCTACTGTCTGTCCGAGGCTCGATGGGGGCGGATTTCCGGCAGGCCGGAAGACCGTTCCATTCGTAACCACTACGACGATGACCTTTCGTCTGGTCGTCGAAGCAGATCGGCGCGCACCGACGTTCGGATAGTGCCACGTGAAAACGTTTACATGGCAGAATGGGCAACTGTATTCGATTGCAGTGGTCGCCGTCATGCGGCAGCTGCGCAATCATCACTGCCATCGGGAGGGCCGAGGCAGTCCCCAATGACAGCCCGGCGTCGGGCGGACTGGATAGATTGAAATGGCAAAAGTGCAGTTGCAGGGTGTGCGCAAGGTCTACGACAACGGCCAGGTCGCGGTGAAGGACGCCACCTTCGAGGTCGCCGATGGCGAGCTCATGGTGCTGGTCGGACCGTCCGGCTGTGGCAAGTCGACCCTGCTGCGGATGGTGGCGGGTCTTGAGGAGATCAGCGGTGGCACGCTGACCATCGGTGACCGGGTGGTCAACGATGTGGCGCCGAAGGATCGCGACATCGCCATGGTGTTCCAGAGTTATGCGCTGTACCCGCACATGACCGTGGCAGAGAACCTGGCCTTCGGCCTGAAGCTGCGTGGCCACGACAAGGCGACCATCGACAAGCGCATCGCCGAGGCGGCGCAGACGCTGGGTCTGACCGAGATGATGGACAAGCTGCCGAAGGCGATGTCCGGCGGCCAGCGCCAGCGCGTGGCCCTGGGCCGTGCACTGGTGCGCGAGCCGGCGGTGTTCCTGCTGGACGAGCCGCTGTCCAACCTGGATGCCAAGCTGCGCCACAGCGTGCGTACCGAAATCGCGCAGCTGCACCGCAAGCTGGGCACCACCATGATCTACGTGACGCATGACCAGGTCGAAGCAATGACCTTGGGCCAGCGCATCGTGGTGCTGAAGGACGGCATCATCCAGCAGATCGACACGCCGATGGCGCTGTACGACCGCCCGGCCAACCTGTTCGTGGCCGGCTTCCTCGGCAGCCCGGCGATGAACGTGCTGCGCGGCACGCTGCAGGGCGATGCCGGCGGCGTGACCGTGGTCGATGGCGAATGGCGCGCACCGCTGGGCCAGGCCACCATCGACCCGGCATGGCTGCAGAAGTCGATTGCCGTGGGCGTGCGTCCGGAGCACCTGCAGCCGGCGGGTGCCGACGATACGCATGCGTTCACCGCACGCATCGAGGGCATCGAGCCGGTCGGCAACGAGATCTTCGTCAATCTCAGCAGCGGCAAGCATGCGCTGACCATGCGCGTGGCGCCGCAGTCGCTGCCGGGCGTGGGCGAGGACATCCGCGTGGCGATCCATCCGCAGGGCCTGCATTTCTTCGATGCGGAAAGCGGCGAACGCCTGTAAGCGGCGGTAGCGCCGGGCCATGCCCGGCGTCATGAGCGGCGTGCGGACCAACGGTCCGCACCCACCGCGTGGATGCGGGGCGCGCCCTCAGCGCGCCAGGCCATCCAGCAGCGGCACGCGCTGCGCGGTCACACCGCCCACCTGCAATTCCGCATCACTGGTTTCCAGTGGCAGCACCGCCAGGGCCAGATCGCCGGCCACGCTGGCAATGCTGCCCAGCGCTGCGCCGTCCTGCTGCACGACATCACCGGCCTGCGCCGGGGCGGCGGCATGCAGCAGCTGCACCGCGCGCTTGGCCTTGCCGAGGAAGTGGGTGCGGGCCACGATTTCCTGGCCCGGGTAGCAGCCCTTCTTCACGCTGTAGCCGTTCAGGCGGTCAAGGCCCAGCTGCTGCGGCGTCCACACTTCGCGCTGGCTTTCTTCCAAGCGCGGCAGGCCGAAGCGCAGGTCAGCCTGGCGCCAGGCCAGGGCGAACGCGGCTTCGTCGGCCTCGCTGCCAGCCGCAAACCCTTCAACCGGACCGATGCGCAGGGTTCGCGGCAGGGCATCGCTGCCCAGATCCAGTTCCCAACCCGCCTCGCCACCACCGGCAATCGCCGCGCCACTGGCCGCTTCCGGCGCAGTGAACGCGCCCGCCACGGCAAGATCGGCATGCACCTGCAGCTTCACCTTGCGGCGGAACACGAAGCGCTGCAGTTGCGACGCAATCGCATCTGCATCGCCATCGGCCAGCATCAGCATCACGTGATCCTCGGCCAGCCGCAGCAGCTGGAACACTGCAAGGGTGCGTCCCTTGGCGCTCAGCCAGGCGCTCCACTGCCAGTGCCGCAGGGGCAGGGCGGTCACGTCGCTGCTGAACTGGGCGTGGGCGAAAACGGCGGCATCGGCGCCCTGCAGGCTCAGCAGCTGGTGGCCGGGCAGGCGCGGATATGCGACGAAAGCAGGGGGAAGGTTGTCAGGCACGTGAACGAGGTCTAAAATTTGTGCGTTGCGAGACCGAACATGATAGGCCAAACAACCCCCACTCCCGACGACGAAACTGAAGCCCCGCTGGTTCCCGCGGCACCCGTGCCCGTGGAAAAACCAGAGGCGGAAGAGGAATTCGGCGGCCGCGGCGGACTTGATCCGGTGCGGTATGGCGATTGGGAGAAAAACGGACGCTGCATCGATTTCTGATCAGCATTGAGCCAACGCGGCATCGTGCCGCCCAGCCGAGACAACGAGCCCAGCGAAATGGCGACCAGACAACGCCCCCTATCCCCGCACCTCCAGGTGTATCGCTGGCAGATTCAGATGGCCACCTCGATCCTGCATCGAGCCACTGGCGTCTTTCTGTCCGTGGGTGCCCTCATCATCGCTGCCGGCCTGCTGGCCCTGATGATGGGCCCCGATTCGTGGAACTGCTTCACCGGCCATGCCGGGGCCTGGTATGGCCGCGTGTTCCTGTTTGCGTGGACATGGTCGTTCGCCTATCACCTGTGCAATGGCATCCGCCACGTCGTGCAGGACTTCGCCGTTGGTTTCAGCATCCCGGCCTTCGTCCGCAGCAGCTGGATCTCGGTCTTCGGCAGCCTGGTGATCACCGCGCTGGTCTGGGCCTACGTGTTGTTCGGAGGTGCCGCATGAGCAAGTTCCGTACCCCGCTGAAGAACGTGCGCGGCCTTGGTTCGGCCAAGACCGGCACCGAGCACTTCGTGCACCAGCGCCTGACCGCCGCCGCTCTGGTGGTGCTGGGCCTGTGGTTCCTGGTGCTTGTGGTGCGCATGGCCGGCGCCGACTACGCCACGGCCGTGGCCACCATCGCCAAGCCGTGGAATGCCGTGCCGCTGATCGGCCTGCTGATCACCATGTTCTGGCACGCACAGCTCGGCATGCAGGTCGTGCTGGAAGATTACATCCACGAATCGCTGCTGGCCCTGGTGCTGCAGACCGCGGTGAAGTTCGTCGCCGTGCTCGGCATGATCGTCAGTGTGTTTGCGGTGGGCCGCATCGCCCTCGGCGTTGCCTGAGCCCAGGCACCAAGACAGGAATCCAGACTAGATGTCCGCTTACAAGATCACCGAACACAAGTACGACATGGTCGTGGTGGGCGCCGGCGGCGCCGGCCTGCGCGCCACGTTCGGCCTTGCCGCCAAGGGCCTGCAGACCGTGTGCCTGACCAAGGTCTTCCCGACCCGTTCGCACACCGTCGCTGCACAGGGTGGCATTTCCGCCGCGCTCGCCAACATGGGCGAAGACGATTGGCGCTACCACTTCTACGACACCATCAAGGGCTCGGACTGGCTGGGCGACCAGGACGCCATCGAGTACATGTGCCGTGAGGCCATCCCGGCCATCATCGAGCTCGAGCACTACGGCGTGCCGTTCAGCCGCACCGCCGAAGGCAAGATCTACCAGCGCCCGTTCGGCGGCATGACCACCAAGTACGGCGAAGGCCCGGCGGCGCAGCGTACCTGCGCGGCGGCCGACCGTACCGGTCACGCCATGCTGCACACCCTGTACCAGCAGTCGCTCAAGCACGACGCGCGCTTCATGATCGAGTACTTCGCACTCGACCTGATCTTCGATGACGAAGGCGTGTGCCGTGGCGTGCTGGCCCTGGACATGGCCGACGGCACGCTGCACCTGTTCCGCGCCCAGGGCGTGGTGCTGGCCACCGGCGGCTACGGCCGCGCGTACTTCAGCGCCACCTCGGCGCACACCTGCACCGGCGACGGTGGCGGCCTGGCCATGCGCGCCGGCATCGCCATGCAGGACATGGAGTTCGTGCAGTTCCACCCGACCGGCATCTACGGCGCCGGCTGCCTGATCACCGAGGGTGTCCGCGGTGAAGGCGGCATCCTGCGCAACAGCAGCGGCGAGCGCTTCATGGAGCGCTACGCACCGCATTACAAGGATCTGGCCTCGCGTGACGTGGTGGCCCGTTCGATGACCATCGAGATCCGCGAAGGCCGCGGCGTCGGCGAGCACAAGGATCACATCCTGCTCGACCTGACCCACCTCGGCCCGGGCGTGATCGACGAGAAGCTGCCGGGCATCGCCGAGAGCGCGCGCATCTTCGCCGGCGTCGACGTGCACAAGCAGCCGATCCCGGTCATCCCGACCGTGCACTACAACATGGGCGGCATTCCGACCAACTTCCACGGCGAAGTCGTGCGCAAGGATGGCGACAACCCCGATGCCGTGGTGCCGGGCCTGTACGCCATCGGCGAAGCGGCCTGCGTGTCCGTGCACGGCGCCAACCGCCTGGGCTCGAACTCGCTGCTCGACCTGGTGGTGTTCGGCCGTGCCGTGGCCAACCGCTGTGCCGAGACCATCAAGCCGGGCGCTGCGCACAAGCCGCTGCCGGCCGATGCCTGCGACAAGGCGCTGGGCCTGCTGGACAAGCTGCGTTACGCCAATGGCCATACGCCGACCTCGGTCATCCGCGACAACATGCAGCGCACGATGCAGGCCGACGCCGCCGTCTTCCGTACCAGCCAGACGCTGAAGGAAGGCTGCGAGAAGATGGCGACCGTGTTCGATTCGTTCCAGGACGTGAAGGTCAGCGACCGTTCGCTGGTCTGGAACTCGGACCTGATCGAGACCTACGAGCTGAACAACCTGCTGCTGAACGCGGTGGCGACGATCAACTCGGCGGAACAGCGCAAGGAAAGCCGTGGTGCGCACGCGCACGAGGACTTCCCGGACCGCGACGACGTCAACTGGCACAAGCACACGCTGGTCACCGTCGACGAGAAGGGCAAGTGCAGCTTCGACTACCGTCCGGTGCACATGTACACGCTGACCGACGAGGTCGACGTGGTGCCGCCGAAGCCGCGCGTGTACTGATCGCGACCCCCGCCTACCATGCAATCCGCGCCTTGATGGCGCGGGCCGCCTGAGCCAACGAGAGCAGCCATGGCCGAGTTTTCACTCCCCAAGAATTCCAAGGTCACGAAGGGCCAGCACTTCCCCGCCAAGAGCGGCGGCAAGAACGTGCGCACCTTCAAGATCTACCGCTGGAGTCCGGACGACGACAGCAATCCGCGCACCGATACCTATGAGATCGATCTGGACGCCTGCGGCCCGATGGTCCTGGACGCGCTGATCAAGATCAAGAACGAGATCGATCCGACCCTGACCTTCCGTCGCTCCTGCCGCGAGGGTATCTGCGGTTCGTGCGCGATGAACATCGACGGCACCAACACCCTGGCCTGCACCCGCGCCATCGCGGACTGCGGCAAGAAGGAAGTGCCGATCTACCCGCTGCCGCACATGAGCGTGGTCAAGGATCTGGTTCCGGACCTGACCCACTTCTACGCGCAGTACGCCTCGATCAAGCCGTGGATCCGCACGCAGACCCCGGCACCGCCGGACCGTGAGCGCCTGCAGTCGCCGGAAGACCGCAAGAAGCTCGACGGCCTGTACGAGTGCATCCTGTGCGCCTGCTGCTCGACCAGCTGCCCGAGCTACTGGTGGAACGGCGAGCGTTACCTGGGCCCGGCGATCCTGCTGCAGGCCTACCGCTGGATCATCGATTCACGCGATGAGGACACCGGTGAGCGCCTGGACGATCTGGAAGATCCGTTCAAGCTGTACCGCTGCCACACCATCATGAACTGTGCCCGGACCTGCCCGAAGGGCCTGAACCCGGCGCTGGCGATCGCTGAGATCAAGAAGCTGATGATGGAACGCCGCGCCTGATACAGGCCTGGCGTTACCCGGTAGAGCCACGCCATGCGTGGCTGCACCAACCAGTAGAGCCACGCCATGCGTGGCTTTGCTGTATCTGGAGAAACACGATGGACGAAGAAACCCTGCTGAAGAAGCTGCGCTGGCGCTGCCGCCGCGGCATGCGCGAGCTGGACCAGCTGTTCGGCCGCTACCTCGACCGCGAATGGAGCACTGCGCCGACCGAAGAGCGCGAGGTTTTCCTGTTCCTGCTCGAATGCGAGGACGATAAGTTGTGGCGCTGGTTCATGGGCTACGAGGCCTGCCCGCATGCCCACGCCGTGCCCCTCATGCAGAAGATCCTCGCCCTCAAGGCTTGAGTGGCGACCCTCGCGGCTGCAGGCCGGCGCGCAGGCGCTGATCCTGCTGGCCGCGCCCTGGCTGCTGCGCGCCTCGGCCCTGCCGGAAGACCGGTACTGGCCGGTGCTGGTGGCGGTCTGGCTGCTGGGCCTGGCCCAGCTGGGCTGGCGACTGCGCCGGCCCGCGCGCCGGCTTGAGCTGACCACGCTGCCGGCGCCGCTGCAGCTGGAGGGTGCCGATATCGATGCGCCGCGGCTGGTGGTGCGCGGCCCTTGGCTGCTGCTGCACTGGTGTGTCGACGGCCGGCGCGGGCGCCTGCTGTTCTGGCCGGACGTGCTCGACCAACGGCAGCGACGTGAACTGCGACTGGCCGTGTCCGCACGCAGCGTTTCACGCCGACCCCGTACGATGGCACCATAGACTGAATTGACTGGCGTGCCTGCATGTTCAAACCCATCCCCGTGGCCATCGGCCTGCGCTACCTGCGCGCCAAGCGCCGCAACGGCTTCATCTCGTTCATTTCAATGGCATCGATCCTGGGCATCGCGCTCGGCGTCACGGTGCTGATCACCACCCTGGCGGTGATGAGCGGTTTCCAGAAGGAAATCCGCAGCCGTCTGCTGCAGATGACCGCCCATACCACCATCAGCCGCGACGGCGAGCCGATGCCGGACTGGATGCGCGTGGTCGACGTGGCCAACAAGGATCCGCGCGTGGCCGGTGCCGCGCCGTACATCGAGATCCAGTCGATGATCAGCGGCCCGCGCGTGCAGGGTGCGATCATCCAGGGCATCGACCCGGCGCTGGAGCCGAAGGTGTCGGTGATCGACAAGAAGATCACCAAGGGCAGCTATGACAGCCTCAAGCCGGGCAGCTTCAACCTGCTGCTGGGCAAGGAGCTGGCCATCTGGCTGGGCGTGGACGTGGGCGATCAGGTGCTGGTGACGTTCGCCGAAGTGCAGGGCACCCCGGCCGGTGCGGTGCCGCGGATGAAACGCTTCACCGTCAGTGGTCTGTTCGAGGCTGGCTACAACGAGGTCGACCGTGGCGTCGGCTTCGCCAACATGAAGGACCTCGAGCGCGTGCTGCGCTCCGACGGCGCCACCGGCGTACGCCTGAAACTGCACGACATGGACCGCTCGCTGGAAGTGGGCGTGGACCTGGCGCAGAACCTGGGCGGCGCGTACCGGGTGAGCGACTGGACCCAGCAGAACGCCAACCTCTACCACTCGCTGCGGATGGAAAAAGTGGTGATGGGCATCCTGCTGTCGCTGATCATCGCGATGGGTGCCTTCAACCTGGTGTCCTCGCAGGTGATGCTGGTGACCGACAAGCAGGCCGACATCGCCATCCTGCGCACGCTGGGCCTGACCCCGGGCGGGGTGATGCAGGTGTTCATGGTGCAGGGCTCGCTGATCGGCATCTTCGGCACGCTGGCCGGCCTGATCGGCGGCATCACCCTGACCTTGAACCTCGAGCGCATCCTCGGTGCCATCGAGTCGCTGTTCAACGTCAAGCTGCTGCCGGAGGACGTGTACTACATCACCGGCCTGCCGACCGACATGCAGACCGGCGATATCGTGGCGATCACGCTGATCGCGCTGCTGATGAGTTTCCTGGCCACCCTGTATCCCGCCTGGCGGGCAGCACGCACCCAGCCGGCGGAGGCCCTGCGCTATGAATAAGGTCGTCAACCGCGGCGATGAAGTGATCCGTGCCGAGGGCCTGGGCAAGACCTACGCCGAAGGCCGCATGCAGACCCCGGTGTTCGACGGGCTGGACCTGAAGGTCAATGCCGGCGAAACGGTGGCGATCATCGGTGCCTCCGGCGCCGGCAAGAGCACGTTGCTGCACCTGCTGGGCGGCCTGGATGTGCCGACCGCAGGTGAGGTGTTCGTCACCGGCCAGCGCATGTCGACCCTGTCGGACACCGCGCGTGGCCTGCTGCGCAACCAGGCGCTGGGCTTCGTCTACCAGTTCCACCACCTGCTGCCGGAATTCACCGCGTTGGAAAACGTGATGATGCCGGTGATGCTGGCCGGTACCGGCGTGCCCGAAGCCAGCCAGCGTGCGACCGCGCTGCTGGAAGCGGTCGGCCTGGGCCATCGCCTGGACCACAAGCCGGGCGAACTTTCCGGTGGCGAGCGCCAGCGTGCCGCCGTGGCGCGTGCGCTGGTCAACCATCCGGCCTGCGTGCTCGGCGATGAGCCGACCGGCAACCTGGATGACCGCACCGCGGCCACCGTGTTCGAGCTGATGCTGGAGCTCAACCGTGCCCGCCACACCAGCCTGGTACTGGTGACCCACGACCGCAGCCTCGCGCGTCGTCTGGACCGCGTGCTGGAACTGCGCGAAGGGCGTCTGCACGCATTGGCACACGCTGACGTCTGAGGGGCTGGCCTCGCTCTGGCCTCGCTCTGCGGGGCTGGCTTCGCTCTGGTAGATGCCGACCTTGGTCGGCTGCTTTTGCCGGCCGAGCGCCAACCAAGGTTGGCGACTACCGGGCCGCGCCGACCGGCGGCTGAATCGGGCCGCCGGCCGTTGCGCCGGCGTTGCACGGCCGGGCGCATGATGTGCGCAGTTCCCCGCTGGAGATCGCCATGAAGACCCCGTTGCTGATCGCCGGCCTGTGCCTGGCGCTGGCCGCTTGCGCCACCACCGGCCTGACCAGTGCCGACCGCCTGGAGCTGTACCGCGCCCACGCTGGTCCGGCGCAGAAGGACATGCAGTTCCTGGGCACGCTCAACGGCTGGACCGAGCTGGGTGACAGCGCGCTGGCAGTCTGGACCAAGCCGAGCGAAGCCTACCTGCTGGAACTGACCGGGCCGTGCCCGGATCTTTCGTATGCGCCTGCCATCGGCCTGACCAGCCACATGGGCCGCGTCAGCGCGCCGTTCGACAAGGTGATCGTACGCGACCCGACCGGTGGCCCGCGCCTGCCGTGCTTCATCAAGACGATCCGCAAGCTGGACGTCAAATCGCTGCGCGCGCAGGAAAAGGACATGCGCCAGGCGCAGGTGCAGGAGCGCGAAGCGCCCGCGGAATAATCGGGTAGCGCCGGGCCATGCCCGGCGGATATCTGGTCGCCGGGCATGGCCC
>NZ_JACVTV010000092.1:0-18470 GCF_016624625.1 Stenotrophomonas sp. S41
CTCCCGGCCAACCCTCACTCCCCGGGCTTTCAGCCCCCACCACGGAGGGGCTCCGCCGTTCGCCGATCCCCCGCCGCAGGCGGCCTTTCGCGCTGCAACATGCCACCACGCAAACCTGCGCCATCATGGAACCCCGCCCCCGCCAGGACCGTGCCATGCAGCAGTACCTGCTCCTCATCTACATCGAACCCGCCCTGCTGCAGGCCCTGCCCAGCGACGCGTTCAATGCACTGATGCGCGACTGCCTCGCCCACGCCGATCAACTGCAGGCCGAAGGCACCCTGCTGGCTGCACAGAAACTGCAGCCGGTCGACACCGCGCAGACCCTGCGCGTGCGCGATGGCCACAGCCGCGTGCTCGATGGCCCCTTCGCTGAAACCCGCGAACTGCTGGCCGGCTTCAACCTCATCCGCGCCCGCGACCGCGACGAGGCCATGCGCATCGCCCGCGAATTCCCCTGGGCCCGCTTCGGCAGCATCGAAGTGCGGCCGCTGGAAGACATGGACGCCGAGCGCGAGCGCTGCGGCGCGCCGCCCGCGGCTATGGCAGCAGCCGCACCCTGATCTCGCGCTTGCCGATGCCTTCGTTGCCGCTGTAGTCGCGTGCACTGCCGCGGATGATGTATTCGCCCGGCGGTAGCGCCGCCGGCTGCCAGCGCCCGGCTTCCATCAGGCCATCACGCACGGTGTTGGTGGCCAGGTAGCGGAAGCGGGTCACCGCGCTGCCATGCACGGTGATGCCGCTGTCCGGCGCATAGGCCACCTTCACCGCCTGCTTCTGCGGCGGCATGCGGTTGAACACGATGTTCCAGCGCGGCTGTTCGTAACCCTGCAGCGGTTGCCCGGCCGCGTCGAGGATCTGGTAGCCCACCTGGTACGGCCCCAACCGGCGGCGCGGCAGGTTGTTGTCCACCTGGTCCCACGCTTCCACCACGATCTGCACGCCACGCCCCTGCCGGGCCAGCATCACCACGCCGTCGCTGCCTGCGGCCAGCGGCTGGTCGTTGTCATCCAGCAGGCCGACATCGGTGATGCGCGGCGCGAAGTGATCGGCGTAGCCGGTGAAGCCCAGCGCCACCGCATTGGTCTCGAAACCGCTGGTGCCCACCTGCAGGTGCACGTGCGCCTGGCTGTTGATGCTGCCCAGACGGTCGCCAACGTGGATGCGCGTGCCGCGCCGCACGCGGATGCGCTCCAGCTTGCCGTCCTCGCCGTACAGCGGCTGCCAGCGTGCATCGAACGGCTCACCGGCAGGCGTGCGGCCCACCCGCATGTGGATGTAGTTCAGGCGCCCCACCGCCAGCCCTTCGGCCTGGCCGCCCAGGCTCCACGCCGCGACAGGGCTGCTGATCTTGCCGTCAGCGATGGCCAGCACGGTCTGCCCCACGTCGCCGCGCACGTCGAAGCCGCCGTGCAGGTGGTGGCGGCTCTCGCCGGTGAACGTGCCGCGCACTTCGCCCAGCGTGCCGACCACTTCATGCCAACCCTGCTGCGGGGCCAGCGGCCAGCGCCCGCCGGTATCGGGCAGCGCGGCGTCCGCGGCGGGCCCGACCAGCGCCGGTGCCGGCAGCGCGCCCACCGCCAGCGGCCGCACGCGGTGCACGCGGTAACCGGCGGCGTCGGCCACCAGCAGGCTGCCGTCATCCTCCACGGCCAAGCCGCTGGGGCGGGCCAGGCGCGGCAACCGGTCGTTGCCGAGCAGCGCGATCTGGTGGCCCTGCGGGGTTACCTGCACGATGCGCCCGCCGAAGTCGCCCACGTACAGCACGCCGTCGTGGGTCGTGGCCAGCGACAGCGGCCCATTGATGACGCCATCGTTGCCGACCACGGTGCTCACCGTGCCATCGGCACCGACGCGGCGCACCGCGTTGTTGAAGAAGTCGGCCACCAGCAGCGCACCGTGCGCATCGAAGGCCAGTGCCACCGGTGTATCGAAGCGGGCCTCGCCACCCACCGCATCGGCGAAGCCGGGGCGATCGCCACCGGCCAGGGTGCGCACGCTGCCATCGGTACCGATCACCCGGATGCGGTCGTTCCAGGTATCAGCCACGAACACCTGGCCCTGCGCGTCCACGGCAATGCCCATCGGGCCATCGAAGCGCGCCTGCGCGGCCGGGCCATCGGCAAAGCCCTGCGTGCCGCCGGCCACAGTGGTCACCTGGCCATCGGTGCCGATGCGGCGGATCGCATGGTTGCCGGTGTCGGCCACGTACAGGTTGCCCTGCGCGTCGGCGGCAATGCCCGACGGCGTATTGAAGCGCGCCTGCAGGCCCGGACCATCGGCCAGCCCCTCGCCCTGCCCGGCCACCGTTTCAACGCGTCCATCGGGAAGCCGGCGGCGGATGCGGTTGTTGTTGCCGGCATCGGTGAAATACACGCTGCCATCGGCGGTGCGCAGCAGCGCATAGGGCTCGGCGAAGCGCGCCTGGGCCGAGGCGCCGTCGCGGTCGCCGGGGTGGCCATCACCGGCCAGCGGCTCGATCTGCGCGGTCCAGGCCAGCGGCGTCGGCTGCGGGCCAACGGGTGCGTCCGGTGCCTGCGCGGGGCGTTCCCACCAGGTGGCCGCAAGCGCGGCTGCCGTTGCCACCACCACTACCCCCACCGCCATCCATTGCCGCCGTGCCATCGCTCGCGTTCGCCCTGCCCTGAAGAGGCCACGACGATAGACGCTGGCTGCAACGGCGTCGAGCGCGGCACTTGTAACGCTGCTGCAATCGGGCTTCAATCGGCGCACTCCATGGAAGGTGGCCTGCATGTCCCGTCCTGCGCTCGCTGTGCTGTTCGCCGCTGTACTGCTGGCCCCGGCGGCCACCTCGTGGGCACGCGGGAGCGCAGCCCCGCTTCCCGCAGCAGACACCGGGACCTCCATCGAGGCCCAGGCTGCGCACGCTGAGCGGCTGATGGACGATGGCCGTGTCCTGGAGGCGTCGCTGGCCCTGGATACCCTGCTCGCGGACCCACGCCTGGACTCGGCGCCAGTCGATGTGCGGGTACAGGCGCTGAGCGCCGCCGCGTATGCCGCCGGTGCCCTGCGCCAGTACCCGCTGGCCACCGAGCGCGCGCAGCGGGCCATCGCCCTGGCCCCGGATGCCGTGCTGCCGCTGTTCACCCTGAGCTCGATCGAAAGCGCACAGGGCCACGCAAAGCCAGCCGCCATGCTCATGGTGCGGGCCATCGGCCATGCGGTGGGACCGCTGCGGATTCCGCTGGATCATGTCGACCAGATGCAACGCGGCCTCATCCAGGCACCTACGGAACGTCGCGAGCTGCTGCAGGCCCTGTTCGACAACCACTGGCTGAGCGACGGCGACGAACCGTCCGACCTGTGGCTGATCCTGGCGGGACTGCAGCACGACGCCGGCAACGGCGATGCAGTGCGCGCGACGATTGCGCGCATTGATGGCCCGATGGAACTGATCCAGCTACGCAGCGACAAGCGCTTCGATGCCTACATCGATCGTGCCGATCCGCGTTTCAACCCGCGCATGGCCGCACAGCGCCAGCTCGATGCGCAGCGCGTGCGCGCCTCGCTCAACCAGGACGTGGATGCGAGCCTCGCCCGCCTCGCCGCTGCCGCGCTGATGCTGGGCGACAACGCGCAGGTAATGGCCATCACCGATGACACCGCCAAGGCCGTTGCCGAAGGCCTGCACTTCGTCGGCCCGCAGCTGAAGTGGGGGCCGGCGCTGCTGGCCAGCCGCGCCACCGCCCAGCACCGGCTGGGCCAGCCCGATGCCGCAGTGGATACCCTGCGCATTGCCGTACGGATGACCGAAGGCACGCCCCATGCCTCGGTGCAGCAGCTGAATCTCGGTCTGCTGCTTACAGCACTCGGCCGCTACGAGGAGGCACAGGCCGCCGTGGCCACAACCGCGCCGCTGACTGGCTACGCCACCGCCCAACGGCATTACATCCGCTTCATCGCCGCGCAGCAGAGGGGCGACAATACCGCAGCCGCTGACGCCGCACACGGCGTGTCCGAGCAGGGACCGGCGGCCGCCGACCTGCTCTACCAACTGCCACTGGCGGCAGGACGGATGAACGAAGCGACGGTCATGCTGATCGTGCAGCTGGAATCGGTGAAGCTGCGCAGCAGCGCGTTGCTGGCGTTGCAGGAGATGCGCAACGCGCCGACGCTGCCCGCCGACGCTGCCCTGCAGGCGCGCTGGCGCGAACTGGTGGCCCGGCCCGAAGTGCAGGCCGCCCTCGCCGAGGTGGGGCGCATCGATCGCTATGACCTGTTCGCCAGCGATCGCATCCGCTGAGACTACTTCGCCGGTACTTCGCTGCGGATGCCCATCGCCTCGCGATAGCGCGTGTACAGCGCCATCACCTTGTCCACGTAGGCCAGGGTTTCAGCATACGGCGGCACGCCCTTGTAGCGGGTGACCGCGCCGATGCCGGCGTTGTAGGCGGCCGCTGACAGCGCGCGGTCGCCGTTGTAGCGGCGCAGCAGTGCACGCATGTAGCGGGCGCCGCCATCGATGGACTGCTGCGGCGAGAACGGATCGCGCACGCCGTATTCCAGCGCGGTCTCGGGCATCAGCTGCATCACGCCCTGCGCGCCCTTGCTGGAGACGGCCAGCGCATCGAAGTTGCTTTCGGCGTGGGCGATCGCGCGCAGCCAGGCGTCGTCGACGCCGGTGGCCTTGGCGGCGGCCTTGAACTGCCTGGCGTGCTGGGCCAGCTGCGGCTTGCCGACCTTGCCCAGGCCCTCGTGGGCGGGCTCACCGGGCGGGGTGGCGACGGTGAATTTCAGGAACACGCGCGAGCCGGGCAGGTTGCGGGTGGAATAGACCAGCTTCCCGTCCTGCTCGCGTTCGTACAGCACGCCGCTGAAGACGCCCATGTTGCCCCACAGGTTGGGGGCTTGGATGGCGTTATCGTCGATCTCCTTCGGCGTACAGCGCGAGCCGGGCTCCGGCGCGGTGGCGAGGCTGACCGTGTTGCCCTGCACGCAGCGGTAGACCGTGCGGGCGCTGGCCAGGCCCGGCAGCAGCAACAGCGCAACGAGGGCTAGGCGGAGGGTCATGGCGGCCGGATGATCCGGCTGCGCCCGCTAATTCCGGGTGAATGGGGTGGGTTCTGGCAGGGCTGCGCCCTGCACCTGCCGAATCAACGTCAACGTCAACGTCAACGTCAACGTCAAAGGCAGAAGCTGGCTATCCGTGGGATGGCGGGGTGGGTCCGGTTGAGGGGGACGCCGTAAATACGTCCATGTAGGCTTGGTCGCGGCATCCATGCCGCTCACACCCCCTCAACCGGACCCACCCCGCCTTCGACAGTTTCCTGCGAGCTGTCGGAACAGCAAGGGGTCGGATCCCGTTGCTGCGCAACGGGCTCCGACCCCCAAATCGGGGGTCGATGGCTTACTTCGCTTTCCTGCTCCGCAGCCAGTACCCCGCGCCCAGCAGCACGAACCACACCGGGCTGGCTACCAGCGCCTGGCGGGTGTCGGCCTGCAGGCTCAGCAGTACCAGCACGCCGGCGAAGAACACCAGGCAGGCCCAGCACATGGCAACGCCACCGGGCATCTTGAAGATCGAGGCGGCGTGGCGCTCCGGGTAGCGGCGGCGGTAGACCATGTAGGCCACCAGGATCAGCGACCAGACGAAGATGAAGAGCACCGTCGCCAGCGTCGTCACCAGGGTGAAGGCGGTCACCAGGTTCGGGATCAGGTAGATCAGCAGGGTGCCACCCAGCAGGCACAGGCACGAGAACAGCAGGCCGCGGGCCGGCACCGCCGCGCGTGACAGGCGCGACAGGCCGCGCGGGGCGTGGCCCTCTTCGGCCAGGCCGTACAGCATGCGGCTGGTGGAGAAGATGCCGCTGTTGGCCGACGACGTGGCCGAGGTCAGCACCACGAAGTTGATCAGGCTGGCGGCAGCAGGAATGCCGGCCAGCACGAACAGCTGCACGAACGGGCTCTTGTCCGGCACCACCTGGCGCCACGGCGTCACCGCCATGATCGCCACCAGGGCCAGCACGTAGAAGATGATGATGCGCACCGGGATCGAGTTGATCGCCTTCGGCAGGTTGCGCTCCGGGTCGGCGGTTTCGGCGGCGGTGGTACCCACCAGCTCGATGCCGACGAAGGCGAACACCGCAATCTGGAAACCGGCGAAGAAGCCGACCAGGCCCATCGGGAACATGCCGCCGTCGTTCCACAGGTTGGACAGCGAAGCGGTATGCCCGCTGGGCGAAGTGAAGCCCCAGGCCACCAGGCCGGCACCGGTGATGATCAGCGCGCAGATGGCCACGATCTTGATCAGCGCGAACCAGAACTCCATCTCGCCGAACAGCTTCACCGTCACCAGGTTCAGGCCCAGCAGCAGCATCACGCACAGCAGTGCCGGTATCCACGCCTGCAGTTCGGGGAACCAGAACTGCGCATAGGCCGCGATGGCGATGACATCGGCGATGGCGGTGACGATCCAGCAGAACCAGTACGTCCACCCGCAGAAGAACCCGGCCCAGGGCCCGAGCAGGTCGGTGGAGAAGTCGATGAAGGATTTGTACTGCAGGTTGGACAGCAGCAGCTCGCCCATCGCGCGCATCACGAAGAACAGCATCGCGCCGATGATGAGGTAGACGAACAGGATGGACGGACCGGCCAGGCTGATGGTCTTGCCCGACCCCATGAACAGGCCGGTACCGATGGCACCGCCGATGGCGATCAGTTGCAGGTGGCGGTTGGACAGGCTGCGGCGCAGGTGTTCGGGGGGCGTGGCGGGCTCGGTCATGGGCGCGGGAAGGGGCGGGTGAAGCCTCCGACGGTAGTCCTCCGCGGCGCCGAGCGCCAGCGCTGGAAGGGCTGAAAGCGTCAACTTGGAAGCGCACGCGTCCCAACCATTTCCCCCCGGGGCCGCAACATGCTCAGATAGCGCATCCGACCAAGGACTGGCCCGCCATGCGCAGCGCCCTGCCCCGCCCCCTGGAAAACCTGCCATGAGCCGCCTGGGCGTCATCATCGCCGCGACCCTGCTGGCGATCCTGGCGGCCGTCGTGCCGATCACCGCGATGGTCTACGCCACCTGGAACAGCGCGGTCAGCCTGGAACAGGAGCGCCTGCACGAGATCGCCGAGCGTGCCCTGCGCCGCGCTGACGTCTCCTACCAGGAATCGCTGGCCGTGCTGAAGGCCGCCGAAGCCTCGCGCCTGCCGCCCTGCAGCCCCGAGCACGTGCGGCGCATGCAGACGCTGGTGATGACCACGCCCTCGGTCGACCAGATGGGCTACTTCGAGGCGGGCAAGCTGCGCTGCACCTCCTGGGGCATGTTCGAGGGCGATGTCGGCACGCCCACTCCCGACCACGTCACCAGCGATGGCGCCGGCATCACGGTGGACGTACGCCCGCAGGCCACCGAGCAGCGCAAGGTGCTGTCCATTCTGTACGGCTCCTACGACACGCTGGTCGACCCGCGCCGCTTCGTCGATGTCATCGCCGATCCGCAGGTGCGCCTGGCCCTGGCCAGCCCCGACGGCCGCCTGCTGTCCAAGCAGGACGGCATCAACCCGGACCTGCTGCTGCAGCAGCTGCGCCAGCCCGGCGAGGGCCTGGACGACGACACCCTGTACGCCACGGCCCGCAACAACGAGTGGCTGGCCATCGCCACCGGCCCGCGCACCGCCTTGGCTGCCACCTTCCGCCAGCAGGCCTGGCTGTTCGTGCCGGTGGGCCTGCTGCTGGCCGCTGCCGGCGCCAGCCTCGTGATCTGGCTGTCGCGCCGTCGGCTGTCGCTGCGCGGCGAACTGTCCATCGCCATCCGCCGCCGCGAGCTGTACCTGCACTACCAGCCCATCATCGAACTGGAGACCGGCATCTGCGTCGGCGCCGAAGCGCTGGTGCGCTGGCAGCGTCCCGATGGCACCCAGGTGCGCCCGGACATCTTCGTGCCGCTGGCCGAGGAGCACGGCCTGATCACCGCACTCACCGACCTGGTGATCGAGAACGTGGTGTCGGACATGCGCGAACTGCTGGTGCATGACCGCAGCGCGCACATCGCCATCAACCTTGCGGCCGAGGACATCATCAGCGGTCGCGCGTTGAAGTCGATCACCCAGCGCATGGCCGGCAGCGGCATCCTGCCGCAGCAGATCTGGCTGGAAGCCACCGAGCGCGGTTTCCTCGATGCCGACCGCGCCCGCACCATGCTGGCCGCCGCACGCCGTGCCGGTCACAGCATCGCCATCGACGATTTCGGCGTGGGCTATTCCAGCCTGCAGTACCTGGAGCAGCTGCCGCTGGACGCGCTGAAGATCGACAAGTCGTTCGTCGATGCCATCGGCACCGAGAGCGCGACCAGCCCGGTTACCCCGCACATCATCGACATGGCCAAGGAGCTGGGCCTGTGGGTGGTGGCCGAGGGCGTGGAGACCGAACCGCAGCTGGCCTACCTGCACAGCCAGCAGGTGCAGTTCGGCCAGGGCTGGCTGTTCTCGCGGCCGCTGCCGCGCGATGCGTTCATCGCCTTCCACCACCAGCGACAGCAGCGCTACGGCACCGCGCGGGAGGACATGCAGAATCCGCGCAGCGTGCCGATCGAGCGGGCCGCCGCGGAAGAATGACGGCCAACGGCGGAGCCCCTCGTGGTGGGGCCGCTGAAATTCGAGGGTGGGCCGGGCGGGTAGGCTGCGGCGTCCGACCACGGAATCAACAGAAAGAGCAAAGGCAAACGCGGGTCGCTGCGCTCACTGGATCGCAGCGACGCCTTCTTTCAGTAGATCCACGCCATGCGTGGATGACGCAGCCCTGGTAGTGGCGGCCGCTGGCCGGCATTCCCATGCAATGGCCGCTACCCCCAGGCCTTCGGCCGCGCCCACAACCACGCCGCGCACACCGCCAGCAGCAGCAACGGCAACCACGCCAGCTGCCCTGCCCCCGCCGACTGCAACACCACGCCGCCGGCCATGCCGCCGGCGGCAATCGCCAGGTTCCAGCCGGTTACCAGCATCGACTGCGCCAGATCGGCCGCCGCACCCGCACGCCGCGCCACTGCGGTCTGGAACAGCGTCGGCACTGCGCCAAACGCCACGCCCCACAGCACGCTGGCCAGCAGCAGCACCTGCGGCACGCCCGGCCACAGCAGCAGGGCAATCACCGCCAGCACGAAGCCGGCCACGGCCGCCCACACCAGCGCGCGCAGATGGCGATCCACGCCCCAGCCGGCAATGCCGATGCCGGCGACGGCCGCCACGCCAAACGCCAGCAGCACGCGGTCCAGCCAATGCTGCGCGTTGGCCAGGATCGCCAGCGGCTCGATGTAGGTGTAGAGCACGTTGTGCGCCAGCACGTACAGCGCCATCACCAGCAGCGTGCTGCGTACCCCGGGTAGCCGCCAGACGCTGCCCAGCGGCGTGCGCTGGCCGCCACCGGCCGCCGGCAGCGCAGGCACCGCCCAGCGCACCCAGCCCAGCAGCAGCACCGCCAGCAGGGCCATCAGCCCGAACGCCCAGCGCCAGCCGATCTGCTGGCCCAGCAGCGTGCCCGCCGGCACCCCCAGCGACAGCGCCAACGGCGAACCCACCATCGCCACCGCAATCGCCCGCCCCTGCAGTTCAGGCACCACCAGGCGCGCCGCATAGCCGGCCACCAGCGACCACAGCAGGCCCGCGCCCACACCGGCCAGGAAGCGCACCACCAGCAGCAGCGTGTAGTTGCTGGTCAGCGCGGTCAGCGCGTTGACCACCACGAAGCCGGCAATCGCCGCCAGCAGCAGGGGCCGGCGCGGCAGCCGCTGGGTCAGCGCGGTCATCGGCAGAGCCGCCAGCACCGAGCCCAGCGCGTACACGCTCACCAGCTGCCCCACCGCCGCATCGCTCACGCCCAGGCTCTGCCCCATCGGCCGCAGCACGCCGGCCGGCAGGGTTTCGGTCAGCAGGGTGATGAAGCTGCCACCGGCCAGCGCCAGCAGGCCATTCCACGGCAGACGCGTAGCCTCGCCCGCAGGCGACGACGCATGGACGGCATGCCCGCTCATCGCACCGCCTCCAGATCGCGGTACACCGCATCGCGCAGCTCATCGACGAAGGCGCCGTGCATGCCTTCGTACAGCGTGTTGGTGAGGGCCACCACGCTGAGGCCCCGCGCGGGATCGACGAACCAGCTGTGTCCATAGGCACCACCCCAGCGCCACGTGCCCACGCTTTGCGGCGTGCCCGAAGCGTCTGCATCACGCAGCACCGCAAAACCCAGGCCGAAGCCCCAGCCCGGCGGATCGGGCGGTCCGTCTTCGCCCGCCTGCAAAGCCCCCATCTCTGCAGCCAGTTCCGGCGGCAGCAACGCGGACGCCTGCACATCGCGCAGCGCTTCCAGCACGGTCATCACCTCATCGGCGCTGCCGATCAACCCGGCACCGGCCGAGGCGTAGCGACTGGGATCGGTGGCGCGCGCCAGGCTGTAGTCGATGCCCACTGTGCCGTCGAAGGGCGCGACGACCTCGCCTTCCTGCAGCCGGTGCGGCACAGGCGCATCGCTCACATAGGGCGTCGCCAGGCGCGCGCCCTGCGTGGTGCTGAAGCCGGTATCGCGCAGGCCCAGCGGCTGTGCCAGCAGGCGATCGAACAACTGCTGCAGCGTCTGTCCGCTCGCGGCTTCGGCCACGGCACCGGCCACATCCACGCCCAGCGAATACAGCCACTGGCTGCCCGGCGCGAACAGCAGCGGCACCTGACCGATGCGCTGCACGTTGTCCTGCAGGCTCAGCGGGTTGGCATCCATGCCATCGCTCACGCCGGCACGCGCATACGGCCCCTGCGCATCCGCCTCCAGGAAGCGATAGCCCAGGCCACTGGTATGGCTCAGCAGCTGCCGCAGGCTGATCGGCGGCACGCTGCCATCGGCCAGCGCCGGGCGAAAGGTCGGCAGCCAGCGCTGCACGGGTGCATCCAGGTCCAGCACGCCTTCGGCCACCAGGCGCAGGATCACGGCGGTCAGCAGCGGCTTGCTCACCGAGGCCAGGCGGAACAGCTGGTCGCGCTGCATCGGCGTGCCCGCCTCGCGGTCGGCAAGACCGGTGGCGCTCGCGTGGCGCAGCACACCGTGCTCGCGCACCAGCACCACCGCACCCACCAGGCGCTGCGGGTGGGCCTGCTGCAGCACGTGGGCCACGCCGGGCAACGTGGGCGTGGGTGCGTCGAGAGGAAGAGCGTTCATGGGGCAATCCTTTGGGGGAGGGTCGCCACGTTAGGCAGCCTGCGCCGCGGCAAAAAGCGGGTCGGCGCTCCGTGCTTCGTGGACCCCCAGGTCCGCAATCGACGGCCTGCGCGGACTGCCATGGCGCACCGGCCCTGCACCGCAGCGTTGCAACGGCCCGCTGGCCGCCCGCTGCAACTGGCCCTACCCTGCGGTTTTTCCCGCCGCGCTTCCGCATGTCCGTCCTCGACAATCTCGCCAACCTGCAGACCTTCGTGCATGCAGCCGACACCCGCAGCTTCGTCGAGACCGGCCGCCTGCAGGGCATCTCCGCCTCGGCTGCCGGCAAGTGCGTGGCGCGGCTGGAACACGCGCTGGGCGTGCGCCTGTTCCATCGCAGCACGCGCAGCATCACCCTCACCGCCGAGGGCCAGCTGTTCCTGGCGCGCTGCCGCCGCATCCTCGCCGAGCGCGATGCCGCACGCACCGAACTGGCCCAGCCGCACGCCGCACCCAGCGGCACCCTGCGCATCAGCCTGCCGCTGGTGGGCGACCTGACCCTGCCGCTGCTCGCCGATTTCATGGCCGCCTACCCGGACATCCGCCTTGACCTGGATTTCAGCGACCGCCTGGTCGATGTCATCGAAGAAGGCTTCGATGCCGTGCTGCGCGTGGGCGAGCCCAGCGATTCGCGGATGAACGCCCGGCGCCTGGGCGTGTTCCCGCGGCGCATCGTCGCCTCACCGGCCTACCTGCAGCGGCGCGGCGTGCCCAAGGCGCCGGCCGACCTGCTGCAGCACACGCTGCTGCACTACAAGTTCCCCAGCAGCGGCAAGCTGGAGCCGTGGCCGATCCAGTGGCCGGACGAACAGGCAGCACAGGAACTGCCCGTGCACATGGTGGCCAACACCATCGAAGCGCGGGTGGAACTGGCCCTGCGCGATATCGGCCTGGCCTTCGTGCCGGTGCACTCCGTGCGCGATGCCATCGCCGATGGCCGCCTGGTCACCGTGCTGGATGAGCACGTGCATTCCTGCGGCACTTTCCATCTGCTGTGGCCCTCGGGGCGGCATGTGCTGCCGAAGCTGCGCGTGTTCATCGACTTCATCGGCGCACGGCTGGATACCGTCCCGTAGCCCGGCCGCACACCGTCGCGTAGCCCAGTAGATCCACGCCATGCGTGGATGACGTGACCGTCGCCACCGCGACCATTCAGCCACCCGCGCTATACTGCCCGCTCATTCCTCCAAGAGGCTCGCGACCAATGCGCCAGTGATGCCGCCGTCTTTCCACTAGACGGCCCGACTCTTCCCGCCCCTGTGCGCAGGGGAGAACCAGGCATCCCATGGAGGTCGCATGACCACGCATTCCCTCGCGCTCGATCGCGTGTCCTATCGGTTGGCCGATGGCCGATCGCTGTTTTCCGAACTCTCGTTTTCCTTTGAACCGGTGGCTACCGGCCTCGTCGGTGCCAATGGCACCGGCAAGAGCGTGCTCACGCGCCTGCTGGCCGGGCAACTGACGCCCGACAGCGGCCAGGTACGCGGCAGCGGCCGGGTCTTCCTGCTGCCCACGCCCGGCTACCCGCCGCGCGGCACCGTGGGCGAACTGGCCGGTGTCGGCGCTGAACTGGCCGCACTGGAACGCATCGAAGCCGGCAGCATCGACGAGGCCGACTTCGCCTGCATCGGTGATCGCTGGGACCTGCGCGAACGCCTGCAGCAGCAATGGCGTGCCTTGGGCCTGCCCGATGATCTGCAGCCCACGCAGCCGGCCGCGCGCCTCAGTGGTGGCCAGGCCATGCGCGTTGCATTGTCCGGCGCATGGGCCAGCGGCGCCGACTGGCTCATCCTCGACGAACCCAGCAATCATCTGGATGCACGCAACCGCCAGCAGCTGTACCAGCAGCTGCAGCAGTGGCCGGGCGGGCTGCTGGTGATCAGCCACGACCGCGAGCTGCTGGCCCACATGCAGCAGATCGTGGAACTGGATGCGCACGGGCTGCACCGCTATGGCGGGCCGTGGCAGCACTACGCCGAGGCACGCGCCGCCGAGCGCGAAGCTGCGGCCGCCCAGCTCGACCATGCGCGCGCCCAGCACCGCCAGCAGCAGCGCAGCGCGCGCGAGCAGCACGAACGCCAGCAACAGCGGCAGGCGCGCGGCAACCGCGAGGCGAAGCAGGCCAACCAGGCGCCGATCCTGCTGGGCGGTCAGAAGCAGCGTGCCGAGGCCACCCAGGGCCGTGCGCAGCAGATCCAGGCCGACCGCCTGCAGGCCAGCGCCCAGCAGCTGCGCAGTGCGGCCGCAGCCGTGCAGGCGGCACCCGAGCTTGCACTGTTTGCCAGCGAAGGCGAGCGAGGCAGCGCGCGGCTGCTGCAGGCCCACGACCTCGTGTTGCCGCATGGCTGCAGCGCACCGTTGCAGCTGGATATCCGCCGTGGCCAGCGCATTGCCGTGGTCGGTGACAACGGCAGCGGCAAGTCCACCCTGCTGCGCGTGCTGGCGGGCCAGATGGATGCGCGTGCGGGCGAGGTGCAGCGGCATGCACCGCTCGCCCTGCTGGACCAGCAGCTGCTGGCACTGGCCGGCGATCGCAGCATCCTCGATACGGTGCAGTCGGCCAATCCCACGACCGACCCCGCCGAGCTGCGCACGCGGCTTGCCCTGCTCGGGCTGGACGCACAGCGCATCCAGCGGCCGGCCAGCAGCCTCAGCGATGGCGAGCGGGTGAAGGGCGCGCTGGCCAGCGTGCTCTATGCGCAACCGGCACCACAGCTGTTGCTGCTGGACGAGCCCGGCAACGCACTGGACCTGACCGCGCTGCAGGCGCTGGAGTCACTGTTGGGTGCATGGGAAGGCGGCCTGGTGATGGTGAGCCATGACACCCACCTGCTGCGCGCGTTGCGGCCGACGCAGGTGCTGCAGGTGGGAGCCGATGGCTGGCAGTGGCGCGACGCAGACCCGGGGTCGGATCCCTTTTGCGAAGCAAAAGGGCTCTGACCCCATCACGCGCCCGACCACGGGGTCGGATCCCTTTTGTAGAGCAAAAGGGCTCTGACCCCGGCCCGATGACCCCGCCATCCACGCACGGCGTGGATCTACCAGTAGAGCCACGCCACGCGTGGATGCCGTTGCCCTCAGCGCTTCCACACAGGAAACGCCTGCGGCAACTGCTGCCACAACAACGGCCCCGCGCGCAGTTCACTGTCATTGAGCAGGCACGCATCCAACGTCGCACGCACCGCGCGCTCATCCATGTGCACACCAATCACCACCAGCTCCTGCCGGCGGTCACCCCACAGCGGGTGCCACAGACGCGCCATCGCCGCATGCGCATCCCCATCCGGGAATTCCTCCAACCCCGGCAACGGCGCGCTCCAGCAGTCCGCCTGCTGCCGCGCCCAGCCCAGGTCGCTGTACGGCAGCGGCGTCGGCGGCAGCAGCGGCGTCGTGTCCTCTTCGCCGGCACGCACGCGCTCGCGCGCCGCATACCAGAAGCCAGCCGCCTGCGTCCGCGTCGCCGCGCCCACGCTGCTCAGTTCGCCTACCCAGTCCATGCGGTTGGCCAGCCAGAACCAGCCCTTGCTGCGGATTACCCCAGGCATGCCCTCCTGCAGCGCGCGGGCGAAACGCCCCGGATGGAACGGCCGGCGCGAGCGATAGACGAAACTGCCGATGCCGTATTCCTCGGTCTCCGGCGTGTGCTCGCCACGCAGTTCCTTCACCCAGCCCGGCGCCTGCTGCGCGCGGTCGAAATCGAAGCGACCGGTGTCCAGCAGCTCGCGCAGCGGCACGTCGCCAAACGACGACAGCAGCAGCTTTGCATCACGGTTCAGGCCACGCAGCACCGCCAGCGTGTCCTGCAGCACGTCCTCATCGGTCTGGTCGACCTTGCTCACCACGATCACGTCGGCAAACTCCACCTGCTCGCACAGCAGGTCGACCACACCGCGGTCGTCGTCCGGGCCGGCCTGCTGGCCACGCTCGGCCAGGCGCAGGGTCGAACCGAAGTCGGCCAGGAACGCGCTGCCATCGACCACGGTCACCATCGTGTCCAGCCGCGCGATGTCGCTCAGGCTGAAGCCGTGTTCGTCGCGCACCGCGAAGGTCGCCGCCACCGGCATGGGCTCGCCGATGCCGGTCGATTCGATCAGCAGGTAGTCATAGCGACCGGCGTCGGCCAGGCGTCGTACTTCCTGCAGCAGGTCGTCGCGCAGGGTGCAGCAGATGCAGCCGTTGCTGAATTCGACCAGCGTTTCCTCGGTGCGGCGCAGTTCGGCGCCCCCATCGCGCAGCAGCTGCGCATCGATGTTGACCTCGCTCATGTCGTTGACGATGACCGCCACGCGCAGGCCGTCGCGGTTGCGCAGGATCTGGTTGAGCAGGGTGGTCTTGCCGGCGCCAAGGAAGCCGGACAGCACGGTGACCGGCAGGCGGCGGTCGGCGCGGGAAACAGGGTTCATGCGGGGCGGAGGGCTGCGGATGGAAATGTTACTATATAACATTAAACGACCGCGCCGCAGCGGCGGAGTTGTCGGCCAGCGGCTGGCACTACCGGGCTGAAGCGTAGAGTCGAGCTTGCTCGACTGCCCCGCCCGGGCTATTTGCCGTAGCGGCGCAGCAGCTCCACCAGCACTTCGGCCTCGGCGGCCCGCTGCTGCGGGTCCTCGGCGGCCACCACGTGTTCCTGCAGGTGCTCGTGCAGCAGCTCCATCAGCAGGCTGTGGGCGGCGCCGCGCACGGCCGCCACCTGCACCAGCACGTCCGCGCAGTCGCCCGCCGCCCCCTCGGGGCGGTCCAGTGCCTGTTCCAGCGCTGCCACTTGGCCGCCGATGCGGCGCACCCGGGTCAGCAGTTGTTTCCGGTTCTTGTGTACATGTGCCATGGCCGTATCGTATACCCTATGGGGGTATCCTTCCACTCACGAATGCCCCCATGCACCTGGACGCCCTCGCCGCCTCCCGCCGCCACGACCACCGGTTCGACGACGGCAATCCGCTGGCCGAACGCAACACCCGCCGCGCCATGTGGCTCACCGTCAGCATGATGTTCATCGAGATCTTCGGTGGCTGGTGGTTCAACTCCATGGCCGTGCTGGCCGATGGCTGGCACATGAGCTCGCACGCCCTGGCGCTCGGCCTCTCGGTGTTCGCCTACCGCTGCGCGCGGCGCTATGCGCACGATCCGCGCTTTGCCTTCGGCACCTGGAAGATCGAGATCCTGGCCGGCTACACCAGTGCCATCGCCCTGCTCGGCGTGGCCGCCCTGATGGCCGTGCAGTCGCTGCAGCGCCTGTGGGTACCGGCGCCCATCCACTACGACGAGGCCATCCTCATCGCCGTGGTCGGCCTGGGCGTGAACCTGCTGTGCGCCTGGTGGCTGCACGACAGCCCGGGCCACGCCCACCCTCATCACGGGCACGGGCACGGGCACGGGCACGGGCACGGCCATGATCACCATGACCACGATCACTCCCATGGGCATGCGCATGGCCACGCGCACGGGCATGACCTCAACCTGCGTTCGGCCTACATGCACGTGCTGGCCGACGCCGCGACTTCGGTGCTGGCCATCGTCGCCCTGCTGGGCGGCAAGCTGTGGGGCGCCGCCTGGCTGGACCCGGTGATGGGCCTGGTCGGTGCGGTGCTGGTGACGGTCTGGGCGGTCGGCCTGCTGCGCGACAGCGGACGCGTGCTGCTGGATGCGCAGATGGATGCCCCGGTGGTGGCCGAAGTACGCGACGTGATCGAACAGGGCCCGTGGCCGGCGCGCCTGGCCGATCTGCACGTATGGCAGGTGGGCCGCGGCAAGTACGCAGTGGCTGCCAGCGTGGTCACCAGCGATGCCGACCTGGATGCAGACCAGCTGCGCAAGGCGCTGGCCGTGCACGAAGAGCTGGTGCATGTGACGCTGGAGATCCATCGCACGGCGTGAGGGTGCGGGTCTGCTCTTTGGTAGAGCCGAGCCCACGCTCGGCTGCTCCTGATTTTCTGTAGAGCCGAGCCCACGCTCGGCTGCCCCAGCCCAAAGCAGTCGAGCATGGCTCGACTCTACAAAAGCAGAGGCAGCCGAGCATGGGCTCGGCTCTACAACAGCAGTCGCCTACAGCTTCAACAGCATCCTCAACAGGTACAGCTTCAACGGCAGCGCGCTCAGCACCGCGCCGCCGATGCCCAGCCACGCGTAGCGCTCGTCACGTGCCCGTGCCGCCACGGCCAGCCCCAGCCCGACCACCGCCGAGGCCAGCACGCCCACGCTCAGCCCGGCCGCCGGTGCGCTGCCGCCGAAGGCCAGCGCCGCCAGCCAGCCTGCGCCCCATCCGGCCAGCAGTCCCAGCCAGCTCGCCAACCCGCACCACGGTGCCTTGCCCTGTGCCATCGCAGTTCCCTGGTTCTTGCCGATTATCGGTACGGGCAGGCCCCGCCCCCGCCCTACACTAGCCGCACCTGCCCTGTCGGGACATCCCATGCACGCGCTGCGCCTGCTGTTGCCCGGTGTCCTCCTGCTGCTGGCCGCCTGCTCCGGCGGCACCCAGCTGCCGTTCTCCTCCGATCCCCTGCAGGGCTGCTTCACCACCAGCACGCGCAAGCCCGCCGAGTTCCGCATCGACAAGGAAGGCGGCCAGTACTTCGTCTCCTTCGAGCGCGACGGCCACTGGCAGCGCGAACCCAACGCCCTCACCCAGGCCAGCCGCAGCGACATCGCCCGCTACTTCCGCGACGATGCCGAGCAGATCGACAGCGCGCTCCTCCGCCGCGCCGGGGGCTTCGGCCTGTTCCACACCACGCGCGGTGCCTCGATGAAGGCAAAGGCCAGTGACAGCGACTACATGGCCCTGCTGCTGATCGGCGCCGGGCCGGTGTATGCGGTGAAGTGCGACTGATCTGCAACTTTCCTGATGGCGTAGCGCCGCAGCACATCCGAGGCTGGCCACTTTGGGGGCCTCACCATGCTTTTGTCGCTGCTGCTCGCCGTGGTGCAGGTCATCACCACCGGTGCCTATGACGAGGTACGCCAGGCCGACGATGGCCGCACCCTGATACTGCGCACCATCGATTGGGACACCGACGATGGGGAGCGCACCCGGGTCACGGTGCACTGGCAGCTGCTGGACGACGGCAGCATGCTGTATGAGTACTCGCGGCAGCCGCCAGCGACGCAGGCCGTGCATCGCCGCGCCTGCGCACTGCGGGACGCCGAGCCCTCCAGCGGCGTCAGCTTCCTGGCCGGTGAGGGCACCACCCACGGCTTTGCCTGCACCAGCACCCCATAGCGCAGGCCCGCCCCCCCTGCAGCCTGACGTACGCGGGAGGGTCCACGACGCAAGCCGCCAGTGT
>NZ_JACVTV010000093.1:0-18257 GCF_016624625.1 Stenotrophomonas sp. S41
CCACCTCGGTCACACCCATCAATATCACGAAGGTCCGCGCCGTCATCGTAATTGGCGGGAACAGCAGCCGCATCACCCGGTCGCCGAACACCATGCCGTACCCCAGCAGCAGGCCGAACACACCGCCCGAAGCGCCCAGTACCGTGGCCGGGTTGTCCAGCATCGTTCCCACGATCAGCTGGCAGACGCCGGCACCGGCGATGCAGACCAGGTAGAAGACCAGGAACCGCTTCTCGCCCCAGGTCTGTTCCAGCGGCGAGCCAAGCAGGAACAGCAGCAACATGTTGAAGAACAGGTGCGCAAAGCCGCTGTGCAGGAAGCCATAGGTCAGCAGCTGCCACGGCTGGAAATTGCCGCCCGGGGAAAACGCATCGAAACCCTGCTGCCACGGCTGCAGCATGAACGGTTCGAAGGTCTGCATGCCGAGCAGGAACGGCTGCTGCAGCAGGAACAGGATCACGTTGGCGATCAGCAGAGCCTTGGTGACGGTGGGCAGTCGCGGGAACATGGGAATACCGGCATGGAACGGCCTCCATCATAGCCGTAGCCTCACGACAGCGTGGCGACCGCCCTGCCCGTTCCGTTCAGTCGCCGCTGGTGATCAGCCCGGGCCCCAGATCGCCGCGTCCAGCGCGGCAGCCGGATCGCTGGCAGGCATGTGCACGCGGCCGTTTTCCACCACCACGCCTTCGGCGCGCAGCCGCTGCGACTGCTCGCGCCAGCCGGCCGAACCTTCGGCCATGGCGATGCGCCCGTCCGAGCGCAGCACGCGGTGCCAGGGCAGGTGCGGGTCTTCGTTCTGGCCGAGGATGCGCGCGGTCAGGCGCGCGCGCCCGGGCAGGCCGGCGCGCATCGCCACCTGGCCATAGCCCAGCACCTGGCCCGGCGGGATCGCACGGATCACCGCCAGGATGCGGTCACGCGCCTGCTCCGGCGTCAGCGCCGCAGGCGGGTCACCAGCAGTACGCCGATCAGCACCAGCACGGTGCCGGCGATCTGCGCCGGCCCCATCGGCTCGTCGAGCAGCCATAGACTCATCACGATGGTGGAAACCGGGCCCAGCATACCCACCTGCGCAGCCAGCGACGAGCCGACGCGCTGCACCGCCAGCATGATCGCCAGCACCGGCAGCACGGTGCACACCGTGGCGTTGACCAGCGACAGCCATTGCACCGGCGCCGGTGCCTGCCACAGCAGCGGCAGCGGATGGGTGATGGCGAAATGCAGCAGCACCAGCACGCCGGCCACGCAGCTGGCATAGGCAGTCAGCCTTACCGCACCGATGCGCGCGACCACCTGGCCGCTGCCGAACAGGTACAGCGCGTAGCTGAGCGCGCTGCCCAGCACCAGCAGGCTGCCGACGATGATCTGCCCGCCCTCGCGCTGCAGGTCATGGCCGAAGGCCAGCAGCACGCCCAGGTAGCTCAGCACCAGCGCCGCGACCTGCCAGCGGCCCGGGCGCTGCCGCGCCAGCAGCACGTTGATCAGCAGCACCAGGGTCGGGTTCAAGTACAGGATCAGCCGTTCCAGGGTCACGCTGATGTACTGCAGGCCCTGGAAATCGAGCAGGCTGGACAGGTAGTAGCCGGTGAAGCCCAGCCACAGCACGCGGGCACGGTCGGCCCAGGACAGCGGTTCGGCACGGCGCGCCGACCACAGGGCCATCAGCACGAACAGCGGCAGCGCCATCAGCATGCGCAGGGCCAGCAGCGTGGTGGCATCGACGCCGTGGCGCAGGCCCAGCTTGACGATGATGGCCTTGCCGGACGCGGCGATGGCACCGACCGCAGCCAGGCCGATGCCGCCCAGGGCAATGCGCGGGGAGGCAGTAGCGATGCGGGGGGAAGGGTTGGACATCAGGACGACGGCAGGCCGCAGGGTGCGGCCATGGGGTATGTGGGGACGCGCATTGTCGCATGCGGGCGCCCGCTGCCCGCCTTGTAGAGTCGAGCCATGCTCGACTGACTTCCACCGCAGTCGAGCATGGCTCGACTCTACAGATGGGCGCAGCCGAGCATGGGCTCGGCTCTACAACAACCGCGCGTCAGCGCATCAGCACCACTTCCTCGGCCGAGGTCGGGTGGATGGCCACGGTATCGTCGAACTGGGCCTTGGTCGCCCCCATCTTCACCGCCACCGCGAAGCCCTGCAGGATCTCATCGGCTGCTTCACCGAGCAGGTGGATGCCGACCACGCGCTCCTCGGCACCGGCGCAGACCATCTTGAACAGGCTGCGCTGGGTGCCGTTGGCCAGCGCCTGCAGCATCGGCCGGAACCGGCTGTGGTAGACCGTCACCTGGTCGAAGCAGGCACGTGCTTCTTCCTCGCTCATGCCCACCGCGCCCAGCGGCGGGTGCGAGAACACCACGCTGGCCACGTTGCTGTAATCCATCTTCGCTTCAGGGCGGCCACCGAACAGGCGGTCCATCAGGCGCCGTGCCGCGGCCACGGCGACCGGGGTCAGGCCGACCTTGCCGGCAATGTCACCCACCGCATGCACGCTGGGCACCGCCGTGGTCTGCCACTCATCCACCTCCACCTGCTGGTGTTCGCCAATGCCGATGCCCAGCGCTTCCAGGCCGAGATCGCGGCTGTTGCCACGGCGACCGGTGGCGAAGAACACTGCATCGAACACGCTGTCCAGCGGGCCGTCATGGCCGAACGCGCGCACGCGCCCGCTGTCGCGCTGCAGTTCACGCAGGCGGTAGTCGAAATGGATGCGCACGCCCTGCTGTTTCAGGTTCTCGGCCAGCTGGTCGGTCAGTTCATGATCGAAGCGCTCCAGCAGCCGGTTGCCACGCACCAGCAGGCTGACCCTGCTGCCCAGCGCCTGCAGCAGGCCGGCCAGTTCCACCGCGATGTAGCCACCACCGATGATCGCCACTTCGGCCGGCGCACTGCGCAGGTCGAAGAAATCATCGGAGACCAGGCCCAGCTCCGCGCCGGGAATGTCCGGGCGCTGCGGGTGCGCCCCGGTGGCGATGAGGATGTGTCCGGCGCTGTAGCGCACGCCATCGCTGCAGGCCACGGTATGCGCGTCGACCAGGTGGCCGCGCGCCGGGATGCGCACCACGCCGGTTTCGTCCAGGCGCTTGTTGTAGCTGGTATGGATGTTGGTGATGTAGGCCTGGCGATGGATCACCAGTTCCTTCCACGACAGCGCCGGCCGTGCCGGCACATCGAAGCCCATCGCATTGGCCAGGCCGATGCGCTCGTGCAGGTCGGCCGCCAGCCACATAGCCTTTTTCGGCACGCAGCCGACGTTGACGCAGGTACCGCCCAGCGCGCCGGGTTCCAGCAGCGCCACGCGCTTGCCGTGCTGGGCCGCGCGGATGGCACCGGCCAGGCCGGCGGAACCGCCGCCAAGCACGATCAGGTCGTAGTCAAAGGATGCAGTGCTCATCGGAATCGCTCGAAGAAAAGAAAAGTCGTGGATCCACGCGATGCGTGGAGGGCGCCGCCGTTGTTGGCGAGCATGCCATGGGGATGCGCAGCGCAGCGTGAGCGGTGCGGGCGGGGTCAGCCCTGCGCGGCCTCGCGGCGCATCGGCGGCCATCGCAGGTAGGTCATCGCACGCCACAGCCATTCCATCGGGCCGAAGCGGAAGCGCCGCAACCACAGCTGCGAGATGCCCACCTGCAGCGCGAACAGCAGCAAGGCGAACACCAGCTGCCATGCGCGCGGCATCAGGTCGAACCAGCCCAGCCCGTAGTGGTTGAACAGCCAGGTGCAGACCAGCGACTGCGCCAGGTAGTGGGTCAGCGCCATGCGCCCCGCCGGTGCCAGCCAGCCCAGCCGCGCGCGCCAGTGCACGATCCAGGCCAGGTAGCCCAGGCACATCGGCACCGCGCCAACCGACACCAGCGACATCACCGCGGTGGTTTCAAAGGTGTATTCGCCCGGCGCCAGGTACGGCTTCCACAGCACCCCGCCGAGGGTGACCAGCAGGCCCAGCGGCAGCGCGCCCCAGCGCAGGCAGGCATACAGGCGGGGGAAGCGCTCCGGCTCGGTCAGCGCACCGCTGGCGGCGAACCAGCTGCCGATCAGGAACATGCCCAGCACTTCCGGCCCGGTGATCACCAGCGCGCCCAGCGAGCTGCCGAACTCCTGCAGGCGCTGCACGTTGCCCTGCATCCACGTGCCCTGCCCGTACACCAGGCGCTGCTGGTCGATGGCCTGCTGCGCATCGACCAGCATCTTCTGCAGGTCCTGCGGCGGCGAGATCGTCACCATCGCGCCGATCAGCAGCATCATCGACACGCCGGCCAGGTAGACCACGATGCCCATCCACGGCAGCCAGCTGCGCGGGGCTTCGCGGCAGGCCAGCAGAGGCAGCGACACCAGCGCGTACATGACCAGGATGTCGCCGGACCAGACCAGCAGCGCGTGGCACAGGCCGATCAGCACAAGGCCGAGGCTGCGCCGCAGGTAGAACGGCGCGAATTCACGCCCGGCCGCCTGCGCGCGTTGCGCCATGACCGCAAAGCCGGCACCGAACAGCAGCGAGAACAGGGTGAAGAACTTGCCCTGCACGAAGATGTAGACGAAGGCGTCAGCCGCGTAATCCAGCCCGTGCCAGCGCGTGTCGATGCCGGTGAAGGCCAGGTCCAGCGGTCCGCTGAGGGCCTCTATGTTCATCAGCAGGATGCCCAGCAGGGCCACCCCGCGCAGCACGTCCAGCACCGCGATGCGTTCGCCGGAAGCCACCGGCTGCAGGGAAAGGGAAGCGGCGTTCACGGGGCATCCGGCAGGCAGGTCCGTCATTATGCCGCCGCCCTGCGCGCCATGGATGGCCGCGCCCTGTTCCAGAAACGCAACGACCCGCCGAAGCGGGCCGTTGCTGCCATCACGATCGCGCGGCGATCAGTGCTGGTGACCACCGTCGCCATGGACGTGGCCGTGGTCGATTTCTTCCTTGGCGGCTTCGCGCACTTCAACGATCTCGACGTTGAAATGCAGGTCCTTGCCGGCCATCGGGTGGTTCAGGTCGACGTCGACCACGCTCATGCCGACCTTCTGCACGGTGACCGCGCGCGGGCCGAAGTTGGTCTGCAGCACGACCTGCTGGCCCGGGACCAGCTTGGCGGTACCGAAGTGCTTCTTCGGCACGCGCTGGGACAGGCCCTCGCGGCGCTCGCCGTAGGCATCGGCCGCCGAGACGTCGACGTCGAAGGTCGCGCCGGCTTCCTTGTCCATCATGGCGTTTTCCAGGCCCGGGATGATGTTGCCGTGGCCGATCAGGATCGACAGCGGCTCACCGCGGTCCTTGGACGATTCGATCGGCGCCTGGCCGACCTCGGAGACGGTGTAGTGGAAGCGGACAACGCGGTCTTTTTCGATCTTCATGCGCAACTCTGTCTGGATCTGCCGGAGGCAGGCGGGTTGGGGCGGGTTGTCGCCCGGCGGGGACGCCGCCATCATGACGGCCAATCCAAGGTGGCGCATTATCCGGAGAACATGCACAACACGCCAGTTTCGTCCGGCCTGCGCCGGATCCTCGCGCCCGCCCTGCTGCTGGCCCTGCCCCTGCTGCTGGCCGCCTGCGGTGGCGGCAAGGCCGTCCGCCCCGCCCCGCCACCGCCCACGGCGCACTGGCCGGCCACCACGCCGGACAACCCCGAGGCCGCCAATTCGGTGCTGATGCGCGCCATCAGCCTGGTCGGCACGCCCTACCGCTATGGCGGCAACACCCCCGATTCGGGCTTCGACTGCAGCGGCCTGGTGACCTACGTCTACCGCGATATGGTCGACCTGAAGCTGCCGCGCACCTCACGCGACCTGGCCGCCGTGCAGGGACCGAAGATCGATCCGCAGCGCCTGGCCACCGGCGACCTGGTGTTCTTCGGCAGCCGCGGCAACGTCACCCATGTCGGCATCTACGTGGGCGAAGGCCGGTTCGTGCACGCGCCGAGCACCGGCGGCACCGTCCGCCTGGACTCGCTCAGCGGCGCCTACTGGAAAGACCACTACACAGGAGCGAAACGCGTTCTTCGCTAAAATGAACAGGCGATATGTTCAAAACTGTGATGGGAGTCACTATGAAAATAACGGTTTATTAACGGAATTTTTAACTTATTGACGCTTTTACAGGGCATGATGCCCCATCGTTTTTTTCCTGTGACCGACGCGTGACGACTGACGACCTGCAAGGCCAAGGCCAGACCGCCGCTTCTTCACGTAGTGTCCGCCCGCTTTTCCTGGGCCTGGCGCTGTGTCTGACCAGCCTTCCGGCCTGGTCGCAGAGTGCCCCCACCAAGACCGATGCGACCCCGGCCACCGTGGCCGAGACCGCCCGGCCGGCCGCCAAGGCCGACGCTGCCGCTCCCCAGCGCAGCCGCGCCGATGCCGCCGCCAGCGCCACCCTGGCCGCCCTGCTGCCGCATCTGGCCGCCAATGACACCATTCCGCTGATGGACCGCTCGGCGATGGTCGCCGGCGACCTCAGCCGCCTGCTTGCCAACTACGACACCAGCAGCGCCGCCAATGGCAGCGTCGTTGGCACCGAGGCCGACAACGGCAAGGTGCAGTCCCTGCTGCGCCGCGCGATGACCCTGCTGGGCACCCCCTACCGTTGGGGTGGCAGCAACCCGGACAGCGGCTTCGACTGCAGCGGCCTGGTCGGCTACGTATTCCGCTCGGCGCTGGGCATCGAGCTGCCGCGCGTCTCGCGCGAAATGGCCCATGACAACAATGCCGAACTGATCAACGACCGCGCCGCGCTGGCGGCGGGCGACCTGGTCTTCTTCGGCCGCAAGGGCCGCGTCGACCACGTCGGCATCTATGTCGGCGAAGGCCGCTTCCTGCACGCACCGAGCACCGGCAAGGACGTCCGCGTCGACACCCTGCTCAGCGGCTACTGGGGCAACAAGTTCATGCAGGCCCGCCGCGTCGACCTCTGACCCGGACGCCCGCACCCGCACTGGAAGCCGCTGCCCTGCAGCGGCTTTTTTGTTGTCCACCTCCCCTGACGTGCAGATGCGTGGCCGCTGGCCGCCGCTGCCTGCGTTGGTCACTGATGTCACGGCGGGATACATGCCGCGACCGGCCGCTGGATGCGGCCATGGCATCCCGGCGTGGGGCGGCACGCGCGATGCCCGGTCTGACACCGCCCGCGTTGCCCGGATGCTTGGGGGAAGGCATGGCGGCAAGCCTGCAGGTTCCATCACGCTGTGTGATCTGGTTCGGCCAGCCACTGGCGAGCGAGCGCGACGCGCTGGCGGCGGCCGGCTGGCAGCTGCGCTGCGTCAGTCCCTCGCCGGCCATGGCCGTGGGCCTGCGCGGCCGCGACCATCTGGTGGCCGTGCTGGACCTGCGCCACCTGGATGCGGAGGCGCTGCAGCCCATGCTGCCGTGGGTCGAGCAGCACCACCACCTGCCCTGGCTGGCCGTGCTGCCGGGCGGTCTGGATGTGCCGCCGCCCAGCTGGGCGGCGCTGCTGCGCGCCTGCCAGGACCAGTTCACCCTGCCCCGCGAGCTGCAGGACCTGCTGACCGCGATGCAGCGCGAATGCGGCGAGGATGATCCTCCCGCAGCGGCGATACGCGACGGCGGCGGCCTGCCCGCGCTGATCGGCGACAGCCCGGCCCTGCTGGCCGTGCGCGCGTCCCTGCACAAATTCGCTCCGGTCGAGCTGCCGGTGCTGGTGACCGGCGAAACCGGCACCGGCAAGGAGCTCGCCGCGCAGGCCCTGCACGCCCTGTCCGGGCGCGCCGGCCGGTCCTTCCTCGCAGTCAACTGCGGGGCCATCCCGGCAAGCCTGGTGCAGTCGGAGCTGTTCGGCCACGAGCGCGGCGCCTTCACCGGGGCGGCCCAGCGCCGGGTCGGCCTGTTCGAAACCGCCGACGGCGGCACCGTGTTCCTGGACGAGGTGGGCGACCTGCCTGCCGACGCACAGACCAGCCTGCTGCGCGTGCTGCAGGAAGGCACGCTGGAGCGGGTCGGCAGCAACCAGCCGCTGCGGGTGGATGTCCGCGTGCTGGCGGCAACCCATGTCGACCTCGAACAGGCCGTTGCCCAGGGGCGGTTCCGCCGCGATCTGTACTACCGCCTCAACGTGCTGCGGCTGCCGATGCCGGCGCTGCGCGACCGTGGCAACGATGTGCTGCTGCTGGCCGAGCACTTCCTGCGCAGCTTCCGCAACCGCCACCCCGGCCGCGCCCGTGGCTTCGATCCCGGTGCGCGCGTGGCGATGCGCCAGTTCGACTGGCCGGGCAATGTGCGCGAACTGCTGAACCGGGTGCAGCGCGCAGCGATCGTCAGCGAACACGAGCTGATCAGCGCCGGTGACCTGGATCTGGCGGACGCCGATGCCCCTTCGCCGCGCGCGGTGCTGCAGGACGCACGCGGCCAGGTCGAGCGCGATGTGCTGCTGCGGACACTGAAGATGCATGGCTACAACGTGTCGGCCTGCGCGCGGCACATGCAGGTGTCGCGGGTGACGGTGTACCGGTTGTGCCGGAAGCACCGGCTGGAGCTGCCGCCGGAGCGGTAGTGCCAGGCGCTGCCCGGCAGGAAGTCAGCCGAGCATGGCTCGGCTCTACTGGAAGCGTGAGGGTCGCTGCAAAAAAAAGAACGCCGGGCGAGGCCCGGCGTTGCCGATGCAGGATCACCGCAATCAGCTACAACATGTACGGCACCTTGAACGACAGCGTGAAGTCCGGTGCATCCGGGGTCAGGCCGATGCCCAGCAGGGTCACCATCGTCGCGTGCTGGTTCAGCGCGTAGGTCACGCCCAGGTTCAACGACGCCGCGTTGGCATCGCTGCCGATTACCTTCACCCACTGCCCGCCCTGGAACCGCGTCGACGCGCGTGCACTGATCTTGTCGCTGAAGGAAATGCTCAGGCTGGTGCGTTCGTTGAAGGCGAAGGCCACGCCGGCACCGAAGTACACCGACCCACCCAGCTTCACATCGCCGGGGTTCACGGTGTCCGGGTTGCTGTCGATATCGTCGAAGCCACGCGGGAAGGAATGGATGTAGCCGGCGTTGGCGAACAGGATCGCCGGATCGGCGGTCTTCACCATCGACACGCCCAGGTTGGCCTGCCAGACGCCGTTGCCGGTCGGCTGTTCGCGCGGGACCGCGAAGCGGATGTAGTCATCGTCATCGCGCTCGATCACCCGCCAGTCCAAGCCATACGGTGCGCGGCCGGTCGGTGCGGTGACGCCGCCGGTCAGCACCGTTTCCGGGCGCCAGCCACGCTCGCCGAACAGGCGGTAGTTGGCGCTCATGCTGACATCGCCGATGCCGTTGCCGTTGGTCTCTTCCTGCGCGATGGCCGCCGCGGCACCGCCCGCACCGCCCTTCTGGTACACGGTGCGCCGTGCCAGGTAGGGCACGTCCATGTTCAACGTCAGGTTCGGGCTGACACCCCAGCGCGCGGCCAGGTTGTAGGTCAGCGAATCGGACTCGACGTTCTCGATGGCGATGTTGCCGAGGAAGATCGCATCCAGCGCCAGGAAGCCGTTGAGGGAGAGCTGCTTGCGGTCATAGCGCGCGTAGGTGAGGCTGTTTTCAATCGTGAACTTGCGCGAGAACAGCGCGGCCTGCTGCTGTTTCACATCGTCCACGCTGCGCCGCGCCTCCTGCTTGGCCTGCTGGGCCTCGGCCGCGGTGCTGGCATAACCTTCGCTGCTCGGTGGCACGGCGGCCGCCGCCGCAGGCGCCAGGGGCGCCGCCGGGGTCGTGGCGCCGCCGGCCCGTCCGCTCAGGCGGGCCTGCATGGCCTGCACCTGCATGTCCAGCTCGCGCAGGCGTCGCACCTCCTGCGCGTAGTTGGCCTTGAGCTGCTCGAGCTGGGTGATCAGTGCCTGTACATCGGCACCGTCCTTGGCCTCCGCCGCCGGTTGCTGGGCGAAGGCATTGGCCGCCAGCGCCGCCAGCGCCAGCGGGGTAAGCCGCAAATAGGTGTGCATGTCGTTGGCCTGCGTTGTCCGTCCTTCCCCCTTGACCGGGCCGTGTTACTGGCCCGGGCCCATGCCGCGGTTCAGCGCGATCGCCTGGGCCACGCTCTGGCTCAACGGCTGGTTGCTGGCCACGGTGCTGCGTACCAGCTCAAGCTGCAGCCGGTTGCTTGCCACTTGCCCATCACCGGACAGGGCGATGCCCTGGCCGACGCTGCCATTGCGGATCCACTGCTGGACTAGGCCCTGGCCGTCGATCTGCAGCATCAGGCGCGCCTGGTTACCATCGAGCACCGCCGTGGCACTGGTCCCGCCCTGCTGCATCTGGGCGATGCGGTTGCCATCGTCGGTGGTGGTCGGCACCGCGCCATCACGCACGGTCAAGGTGGTCACGTTGCGCGCGGTGTTGCCATCGCCGGCCACCTGCACCGCCTGCACCAGGCCGGTGGCGTTGGCCAGGCCGCTGCTGTCGATGCTGCGTCCGTCCGGGGTGGGCATCGGGGCATCGGCGTTGGTGACCTGCACGTGCGGCTGGAACGTCAGCCGCGGCGTACTGCCCTGGCGGAAGTCCATGCCCAGGGTCAGCGCGCCCTGCACGCTGCTGCCGTTGGCACCCTGCCATTGCGAAATCATCGTTACCCCGAACCAGGCCACGTTGTTGCCGCCCACGGTGTAGCGACCACGCATCAGGTTCAGTTCGGGATCGGGTATTTCCTTCAGGCCGCGCCCTGGTGCGCCTTCAGCGGCCCAGGCGGGCAGCACCGGCAACAGCAGCAGCGTGGCGATCAACAAACGTTGGCACAGCATGATCGGGCCTCCTTCAGAACAGGTCGGCATGGCTGAAGCCGAAATCGACCAGTTCGGCATCGGTGATCGGGCCCTGCCGCGCGTACAACGCACGCGCACTGGGCCGCTCGCTGGGTTGCAGAAGAACAGTGTTGCGATCGAAGTCGCTGCCGATGACGACGAAAACAGCGCGCGACGGCCACGCTTCGTTGAATTCGGCCAAGGACAGGCTGCGGTTGCCGAGGATGGGGTCGGCCACCTCGACGATGCCGCCACGGACCTGCTTGAGCACCACGAAGTGGCGGAACCCGCGTACGTCCATCAGCACCAGGCCGGGCACGCGCAGGTTGCGCAGCCGGCTTTCATCGATGCGGTAGCCACGCCCGCGCATGCCGAGCGATTCGACATAGCGCTTGATGTCCAGCAGCGAGAAACCGCGTTCCTTCACCAGCTGCGGATCGGACACGCCCATCATCCCTTCGATCACCGTCGCCTCCGTGGTGTCCAGGTGGTAGGCGTAGCGCAGGATGGTGGCCAGTGCGGCCGCGCCACAGCTGTAATCGGTGTGTTGCCGCACCAGGTTGCGGTAGCGCCGCTCCTGCATGCTCTCCACCTTCTGCTGCATCAGCGCGCCGTTGGGCAGTACGCCGGTGAACTTGACGTCGCCTGCCCATGCGTGGGCGCTGCCCAGCAACAGCAGGCAGGACAGCAGGCGGATCCAGCAGCGGTGTGCGGCCATGGTGCCCTCCAGCAGAAGGAAGGAGCCCCTGCCCCAAGGGGGAGGAGGAGCAGGGGCTCCCGGGGGACCCGGCCATTGGCGGATGGCCGGGCTTGTTGCACTCAACGCAGCTTCGCTGCGAAAGCGGTCACGCCAGGTGTTACTCGCCGCCGCCGGTGCCGCCACCGCCACCGGTGCTCGGCTGTGCCACGGCCAGGGCCAGGCTGTTGGCCTGCAGGTTGCCGGTGCCCGAGGCGACGTTCACGCCGATGTTGCCGGAGGCGCCCGAGAACGCACTGCCCGACAGCGCCGAGGTGTTGGTCGCATTCACGTTCACCCAGCGGGTGGTCGTGACGGTGCCGCTCAGGCTGGCGTACAGGTCGGCGACGCCCAGTTCGACGAACTGGCTGGTGCCGCTTTCACGCGTATCGAAGCCCAGGCCACCGACGCCCTGACGGTACGGGTTCGGCGTCGCGTTCTGGATATCGCTGTCCAGATCGATGTGGCCGGTCGCGTTGCCACCCGGGTGCGGCAGGTCGCCACTCCAGGTATCCAGATAGTAGTTGGCCATCTGGTAGGCATTGCCGCGGCCACTGTAGGTGCCGGCGCCATAGGCCAGGGTCAGGCCGCCCACGCCACCGCTCATGCCCACTTCCACGGTGTCGGTGTAGGACTGCACGAAGCCGGCATTGCTCACGGCATTGCCGCTGGACATCTGGTTGGAGCTGATGCTGGACTGGGCCATCGCACTGGTGGCCACCGACGCAGCGAGCGCGTTCTTCTGCTCGTTGTTGTTGCCCGACGCGATGTTCACGCCGATGTTGCCGGACGCGCCGCCGAAGGCATTGCCACCGAGGCCGGCAGCGTTGGTGACGCCGGAGTTCATGGTGGTGTTGCCCATGCCGGACTGGTTGACGAACACTTCGGCGTCGGCCATGCCGAAGCTGAAGGACGCGTCAGCGGCGGACAGCGAAGCCGCATTGTCCTGCGCGTTGTTGTCACCGGCCACGACGTTGAAGCCGAGGTTGCCCGAGGCACCCGAGCCGACGTCATCGGCGATCGAGGCGCTGTTGGTGACCAGGCTGTTGGACGCGGCGTTGTGGCTGATCGACTGGCGGTTGTCGATGACCGCGATGGCGGCCGAATCCAGGTCGATGTCACCGGTGATGGTCGGATCGCCGGAGAAGTTCACGTCGCTGCTCAGGCGCAGGTCCTTTTCCAGGTTCACGTCGACGCCGTGGTTGTTCTTTTCCTTGCGCTCGTCGGCCTGGATGTTGCTGTTCTTCTGCACCTGCTCGTTGACCGTACGGTTGCGGGTCACGCTGGAGCTGTCGGTGTTGTTGCGTACCGTGGTGTTGGTACGGGTCCAGTTGCGGACCTCGTTGTCGGTGTGGTTGTGGGTGTCGTTGCGGGTTTCGGTCACGACATGGTTGTGGTTGATGTTCGCGTTGGCGTTCTGGTTGTCCCAGCCATTGGCCGCGGCGGCGGTCGAGGCAGAAGCAATTGCCATGGCGAGCAGAGACTTCTTGAAAGTCGCGTTCATGGTGTCCTCTCTCTCATCAGTGATACATCGGGTGGTGGGTACTGCTCACGGGTTGCCCTGGACGACCATGCCAAGCACGTTGGCCGTGTCGTTGCGGGCTCCCGCGATCTGATTGAGTTGCAGGACACCGTCGAAGCCCCGCAGTGCCGAGGCGGAAACCCCGACGCTGCGGATACCCGCCGCAACACCGTCGCCGGTGTCGCCCTGCCCCCCTGTTGACGCGATGTCCGACGCCGCCAAAGCCGCGTCGTCGGTCTCGCGTATCCCTTGCCGGGCCAGCGTCGCGCTGACGACGTTGAGCGTCGTGTTGGCGATGCCACTGGCCTGGTTGATCGATGCGATGCCACTGGCGCCGTTCAGCGCCTGGCCTTCGATATGTGCGCTGGCCTGCAGCGGCCCCGACAGCACCACGTCGGCATGGCGCTGCTGGCGCGCGGCGATGGCGACGTTGGCCTGGTCGCCGGTGGCCATGCCCTGCAGGTTGGCCTGGATGTTCAGGTCGCCGCTGGCCTGGTTGACCATGATGGCGCCACTGGCACCGGCCAGCGCGCGGTCGCCGATACGGGCCACGTCCAGATAGGACAGCATGCCGCTGTAATCATCGGCCCAGGCCAGTGCGGGCGCACCCGCCAGCACCAGCAGCAGCGCGCCACGCGCCGCGCGATTCACTTGCCACCTCCCTGCGGTGCCGCGCCCAGCGGGAACTGCGCCAGCGCGCCGCGCACGGTATCGCCGATGCCGCGGGTGGTGTTGCCGACGGCGCCGAGCGGGCCGCTCATCGCACCGCCCAGGCTGTTGCCGCCGAGCGCGCCGTCACTGGAACGGCCCAGCGTGCCGCCGAGGGCCTGGTGGGTCACCCGCTCCACGGTGGTGCCGCCTGGCGCGGCCATGCGGCCGGTCTGCCCCGCCCCGAGCCCGGCATAGTCGTCATCGCTCAATTCATCCATGCCGCTGGAGCCGCCGCCGCTGCCGAGTGCGGTGGCGATCTCATGCTGCGGTTTGGGATCGGCGATCAACGCCATGCCGGGCGGCGCCATGCGATAGGCCGGACGTGCGGCCACATCGCGCAGCAGGACGATCTCGCCCGGCTGCGCCTTCACTCCCTGGCGCGCACCCGAGGCGGCGGCCGCCAGCGGGCAGGCCAGGGCCAGCAGCAGCGCCAGCTGCCGGACCGAGGAACCGAGATGGGTGGTGCTGCTGTCCATGCCGCTCTCCCGTTGCGTATGCGCAGGGACAGAGCAGCTTCCGTGCCAACTTCCAAACCGCTTGGTAGCAAGCGGTTCAGCCAGTCGAGGGGGTGGCGCGTTGCCAGCAGGGTGTTACAGAGGCGTTCGGATTTCGTTTGCCTTAACGTGCAGGAAACAACGCTGCACAAGGCTCGGCAGGGGCTGTATCAGCGGTGTTACAGGTGCTGATACAGCCCGTTGCAGTGCCGCTTCAGCTACGCGGCGGGGTCGGGTCGGGATCATCCAGGCCGACATTGGTCGACGGGTTGTCGTACACCGACTGGTCGAGCAGGCCGGTTTCCTTGGCCACCAGCACCGGCACCAGCATCTGGCCCGTCACGTTCGTCATGGTCCGCATCATGTCCAGGATGCGGTCGATCGCGTACAGGTAACCGATGGTTTCCAGCGGCAGGTTGGCCGCACTCAGCACCACGGTGGCCATGATGACCGCCGTGCCCGGCACGCCGGCCGTGCCGAAGCTGCCCAGCACCGATGCGATCAGCACCACCACGTACTGCTCCGGCGTCAGCGGCACGCCGCTGTACTGGGCGATGAACACCGCGCACAGCGCAGGGTAGATCGCACCGCAGCCGTCCATCTTGATGCTCGCGCCCAGCGGCACGGCGAACGAACCATAGTCCTTGTTGACGCCCAGGTTGTGGGTGATCGAACGCAGCGCCACCGGCATCGCCGCGAAGCTGGACGAGCTGACGAACGCCACCTGCATGCCCGGCGCGGCACCGCGGAAGAACTTCAGCGGATTCAGCCCGTGCGAGAGCAGCAGCGCGCTGTAGACCACGATGATGTGCAGCGCGCAGGCCACGTACAGGGCCAGCACGAAATGGCCCAGCGGCAGCAGCTTCTCGAAGCCGTAGCTGCCGACCAGGCCGGCGATCAGGCCGAACGTACCGATCGGGGTGACTTCCAGTACGAAGCGGGTCACCTGGATCATGATGTCGCTCATCTGGCCGACCAGCTTGCGCGCCTCGGTCACCTTCTCGCCGAGCTTGACGATGGCGAAGCCGACCAGGCCGGCGAAGAAGATCACCGGCAGGATCGAACCACGGCCGGCCGCCAGCACGGTCTCGCCCGCGGCGTTGACCTTGGTGCCGATGCCCGACAGCGCGTAGAACACGTTGGACGGCACCACGTCCAGCAGCACCTGCACCACGCTGGGTACTTCGCGCGGCACGTAGTTGTTGGCCATCGACAGCTGCAGGCCACCGGCGCCGGGCTGCAGCACCGTGCCCACGCCCAGGCCCACGCACACCGCCAGCGCGGCGGTGATGACGAACCACAGGAACGTGCGGCCACTGAGCGCGGCGACCGATTTCTGGCCGTGCAGCGAGGAGATGGCGTTGATGACCGCGAAGAACACCAGCGGTACCGCGATCATCTTGATGAGGGTGACGTACAGCTCGCCGAGCGGGCCGAACCACGTTTCAGCGGCCGGGCCAAGCGCCCAGCCCGCCAGCGCGCCGAGCACGAAGCCACCGACCACGCGCTGCCAGAATGGAATCCGCAGCCAGGCAGAGACCAGTTTCATAGGCAATCCAGGGGGGAAGGAAGGGATGCTGGCACGATAGCCCAAGCGGGCAGGCGGTACGACCGCCCCACCGGCAAACAGTGTGTCATCGGCGTGCATTGCAGGGTTGGGCATAATGAACGCCCCGTTACACTTTGTGAGATCCCAGCGTCCATGCGTCGTTCCGTCTCCCTGTTGGCCGCCTGTGCCACCACCCTGCTGCTGGGCGCCTGCGCCAGCACCACCCCCGCCTCCGCCCCGGCCGGCCTGAAGGTCGCCGTTGATCCGGTCGCCCACCCGGCCGGCGAGACCCCGCAGTGGTGGTACCGCAGCGGCGCCGCCCAGGCGGCCGCCAATGGCGCGATGTCCGGCAAGGCGAAAAACGTCATCCTGTTCCTGGGTGACGGCATGAGCCTGACCACCGTCGCCGCCTCGCGCATCTACGAAGGCCAGCAGAAGGGCGGTTCGGGCGAAGAGAACCTGCTGTCCTGGGAGCGCTTCCCGGCCACGGCGTTCAGCAAGACGTACAACACCGATTCGCAGACGCCGGACTCGGCCGGCACGATGACCGCCATCACCACCGGCGTGAAGACCCACATGGGTGCGATCGGCGTCAGCGCCGGCAGCCGCAGTGACTGCGCCGACAGCCTGTCCAAGGGCCTGCTGACCTGGCTGCAGCTGGCCGACAGCGCCGGCCTGGCCACCGGCATCGTCTCCACCGCACGCCTGACCCACGCCACCCCGGCCGCGACCTACGCGCACTCGCCCGAGCGCAACTGGGAAAACGACACCGACCTGACCGACGCCGCCAAGGCCGCCGGCTGCAAGGACATCGCCCAGCAGCTGCTGTCGACCTCGCGTTATGGCCGTGGCCCGCTGGTCGCCCTCGGCGGTGGCCGTGGCGAATTCACCACCGTGGAAGAACGCGACCCCGAGTACGACGACAAGGTCGGCCAGCGCCTGGACGGGCGCAGCCTGGTGCAGGAATGGCAGCAGTCGCATCCGCAGGGTGCCTACGTCTGGAACAGCACGCAGCTGGCGGCCGCGGCCACCGCGCCGGCCATCCTCGGCCTGTTCGAGCCGGACCACATGCGTTACGAGTACGAGCGTCCGCAGGACCCGGCCGGTGAGCCGAGCCTGGCCGAGCTGACGGCTGCGGCGATCAAGAACCTCTCGCAGCACCAGGAAGGCTACGTGCTGATGATCGAAGGCGCGCGCATCGACCACGCCAACCACAGCGGCAACGCCTACCGCGCCCTCACCGAAACCGTCGCCCTGTCCGACGCGGTGCGCGTGGCCAACGAACTGACCTCGGCCGACGACACCCTGATCATCGTCACCGCCGACCACTCGCACACCCTCAACTTCGTCGGCTACCCGGCGCGCGGCAACCCGATCCTGGGCAAGGTGAAGGACAAGGGCGGCGAAGACGGTGCAGGCAAGCTGGATTACGCGCTGGACGGCAACGGCCAGCCGTACACCACGCTGAGCTACGCCAACGGCCCGGGCCACACCGGCACCACCAACCAGCAGCCGGCCGGCCCGAAGGTCTACCCGCACAACCCGAGCAGCTTCGAACAGGCCAACGGCCGCCCGAACCTGCATGACGTGGACACCGAGCACCCGGACTACATGCAGGAAGCGCTGGTACCGATGAAGTCCGAATCGCACGGTGGCGAAGACGTGGGCATCTGGGCACGCGGCCCGGGCAGCAAGGCCATCCGCGGCACCCTGGAACAGAACGCGATCTACCACATGATCGTGCAGGCCACCCCGGCCCTGCGCGAGCGCCTGTGCCAGGCCGGCACCTGCGACGACAAGGGCGTGCCGGTGCAGCTGCCGGCGCCGACCGCCTTCGAGCGCAAGGCCGAGGCGCAGTGACGGCACGGCCTGAGCGGCCGTCGTCTGCCAGCGGCCGCCTCGCGCGGTCGCTGGCACTGTGCGGCCTGCTGGCCAGCGGTGCGGCGTGGGCGCAGGCACCGGCGTGCACGCAGCTGACGGAAGAACAGGGCCTGGTGGCCCTGCCCGGCTGCGAGGTGGACGGACACCAGTTGAAGCTCAGCGCCGACGCGCTGAAGGGCCTGCAGTACGACGCGCAGGGCCTGGCGGTTGTGCATGCCGATGGCGGCTTCCACTACGTGGCCCGCAACGGCCGCAGCCTGCCGGTGCTGGCCTGGGACAACGGCGCGGACACGCCGCAGGAAGGCCTGCTGCGCGGGCGCGTGGGTGACCGCGTGGGCTACTTCGACCTGCAGTTCCGCCAGGTGATTCCGGCGCTGTTTGATTTCGCGTGGCCGTTCGAGGACGGCGTGGCGGAGGTCTGCAACGGGTGCAGGCGTGGCACGCCGGATGGCGATGGGCATACACCGATGGAAGGCGGCGAGTGGTTCCGCATCGACCGCACGGGCCGTCGGGTGAAGTAGGTTCTTTTTGCAGGGCTGCGCCCTGCACCTGCCGAAGCTTCAAGCAACGGCAACGTCAAAAGCCGAAGCGGCATTCCGTGGGTTGGCGGGGCACTGTGGGTTTGCGGGGACGCCGTAAACCCGTCCATGGGGGC
>NZ_JACVTV010000094.1:0-18230 GCF_016624625.1 Stenotrophomonas sp. S41
GGCGCTTTGCTTGCGAAGCACTGCTTCGCAAGCGCCCGAACGCCCAGCCGCCACCGGCTGGGCCGGACCCCGGAGGGGGGTTTACGGCGTGTCCTGACCACCTACACCGCCCCGCCATCCCACGGAATGCCGCTCCGGCTTTTGCAGTTGCCGTTGCATTGAGCAGGTGCAGGGCTGCAAGCCCTGCCGAAAACCCCCTTGGGCGTAGAATGCGGGCATGAGCGAATCCCTCGACAACCACCTGCTCCACGGCCGTCGCCAGCGCCCCGACGGGCCCTCGCCGATCGACGTCATCTCCGTCCAGTCGCAGCTCGTCTACGGCCACGCCGGCAACAGCGCCGCCGTCCCGCCGATGCGCGCCCTCGGCGTGCGCGTGGCGGAAATCCCGACCGTCCTGCTCAGCAATGCGCCGTTCTACGACACCACCCGAGGCCGCGTGCTGCCCGCTGACTGGTTCGCCGACCTGCTGCTCGGCACCCGCGAGCGCGGCCTGCCGCAGCGGGCGAAGATGCTGGTCTCCGGCTACTTCGGCAGCGCCGCCAACGGTGCCGCCTTCGCCGACTGGCTGGACGAGATCCTGCCGGTCTGTCCGCAGCTGCGTTACTGCCTGGACCCGGTCATCGGTGACACCCACACCGGCCCCTATGTGGAGCCCGGGCTGGAGACGATCTTCGCCGAGCGCCTGCTGCCGCATGCCTGGCTGGTCACGCCGAACGCATTTGAGCTCAACCGCCTGACCGGCATGCCGGCCCTGGCCGAGGCCGATGCCATCGCCGCGGCGCGCGCGCTGCTGGCGCGTGGCCCGCAATGGGTGATCGCGCACAGCGTGGGCGGCACCCCGGGCGAGCTGGTGACCCTGGCCGTCGGGCGCGAAGAAACCTGGCGCTGGACCTCGCCGCTGCTGCCGGTGGATGTGGCCGGCACCGGTGATGTGCTGATGTCGCTGGTGGTGTCCTTCCTGCTGCGCGGCGAATCGATGCAGCAGGCCATTTCGCGCGCCATCGCCGGTACCCATGCGGCACTGGAAGCGACCCTGGCCAGCGGCTTCGAGGAGTTCGACGTGATCGCTGCCGCGCCTGCCGCGCTGGCGGAGGCCACCCGCTTCCACGCCGAACGCGTGGCATGAGCGGGCTGCAGACGCGCACGCCGCGCACGGTCGGCATCGTGGGCAGTGCCGGCGCCTACGGGCGCTGGCTGGCCCGCTTCTTCCAGCAGCACATGCAGCTGCAGGTGATCGGCCATGATCCGGCCGATCCGAGCTCGCATACGCCCGAGCAGCTGCTGGCACAGTCCGATGTGCTGGTGTTTTCGGCGCCGATCCGGCACACGCCGGCGTTGATCGCCGACTACGTCCAGCAGTCGGCCGGGCGCGAACAGGATCGCCTGTGGCTGGACGTCACCTCGGTGAAGGATGCGCCGGTGCAGGCGATGCTGGCCTCGCAGGCCGAAGTGGTCGGTCTGCACCCGATGACCGCGCCGCCGAAGGCGCCGACCCTGAAGGGCCGGGTGATGGTGGTCTGCGAGGCGCGGCTGCAGCACTGGCAGCCGTGGGTCGACAGCCTCTGCGCGGCCCTGCAGGCCGAGTGCGTGCGCGCCACGCCGCAGCACCACGACCAGATGATGGCGCTGGTGCAGGCCATGGTGCATGCCACCCACCTGGCGCAGGCCGGTGTGCTGCGCGAATACCAGCCGCAGCTGGGCGACCTGGCCGCGATGATGCCGTACCGCTCGGCCTCGTTTGAACTGGATACGGCGATCATCTCGCGCATCCTGTCGTTGAACCCGGCGATCTACGAAGACATCCAGTTCGGCAACCCCTACGTGGCGCCGATGCTGGATCGGCTGGTCGGCCAGCTGCAGGCACTGCAGGCGCAGGTCGGGCAGGGCGACGACGCGGCGCGTGGCTGGTTCCGCGAGCAGCTGCTGGCCGCCAACCACGACGCCTTTGGTGAGCCCGCGCTGGCCGCGGGCAACTACACCTTCGAGCGCGTGGGCTACCTGCTGGCCGACCTGACCGAGCGCAACGCCTTGTCGGTGCACCTGCCGGAGGATCGGCCGGGTTCACTGCGTGAGCTGCTGCACGTGTTCGAGCAGCACAGCATCAGCCTGGCCTCGATTCACTCGTCGCGTACGCCGGGCGGCGAGGTGCATTTCCGTATCGGTTTCGTGGCGGGCAGCGATTCGCTGGCCATCGCGCGGGCGGCGGTGGCCGTCGATGCCAGCGGCATCGGCCGGGTGCTGGGGCAGGCGTAGTCATCCACAGGCGGTGTGGATGACTTCTGAGCAAACGTGTGGATAACCGCGCGCAGCCCTTGGCAGGCAAGGCTGTCAAGATGGTTGGTGAAAAATTGACCACGCAATTTTTCATACCCGGCGGGCGGAGCGTGTCGACCAAGGTCGACACCTGCCAGAGCGGGGTGGTGCCAGATCCGGTAGCGCCGGGCCATGCCCGGCGAACCTCAGATCGTCAACCGCAACTCGCCGCCGCTGGTGGTGAACTCACGGCCATTGCGCACCAGATGACGACCGTCATCCAGTTCATAGCGCGGACTGGTCTCCACCTTCTGGCCGCTACCGCTGGCATCGGGTTTGAACTCGATGATGATGTGGCTTTCGCCATTGGCGTCGACTGCAGGGAACTGACGGAACGACATCGTGCACCTCCTTCAGCGGATCCTTCGGTTTCGCCGCCAGCTTGGGCCGGCCGGTGTTAGCCGGCCGTCAATCAATCGACGAACTGCAGTCGCGCCAGCTCCGCATACAGTCCACCTTCAGCCAACAGCTGCGCATGCGTGCCCTCGGCGACGATGCGGCCCTGATCCATCACCACGATGCGGTCGGCCTTGAGCACGGTCGCCAGGCGATGGGCGATCACCACGGTGGTGCGCCCGGCCATCAACCGTTCCAGTGCCTGCTGCACGCTGTGCTCACTCTGCGCATCCAGCGCGCTGGTGGCCTCGTCGAGCAGCAGGATGGGTGAATCCTTCAGCAGGGCACGGGCGATCGCCACGCGCTGCTGCTGGCCGCCGGAGAGGCGCGCGCCGCGCTCGCCCAGCTCGCTGTCGTAGCCCTGCGGCAGGGCGCGCAGGAAACCATCGGCTTCGGCCGCACGCGCCGCGGCTTCCACCTCGGCATCGCTGGCCTGCAGGCGGCCGTAGCGGATGTTGTCGCGCGCACTGGTGGCGAACAGGGTCGGCTGCTGCGGCACCAGCGCAAGCTGCGCACGCAGGTCGGCCGGATCGACTTCGCGCACGTCGTGGCCGTCCACGCAGATGCGGCCACTGGCCGGATCATGGAAGCGCAGCAGCAGCGACAGCACCGTGCTCTTGCCGGCGCCGGACGGGCCAACCAGGGCCACCGTCTCGCCGGGACGCACGTTCAGGCTGAAGTGGTCCAGCGCCGGCTGGTCCGGCCGCTGCGGGTAGTGGAACACCACGTCGTCGAACTGGATCTGCCCCTGCAGCGGCTGCGGCAGCGCATGCGGCTGCGCGGGTGCGCGGATCTCGATGTCTTCCTGCAGCAGCTCGCCGATGCGGCCCATGCCGCCGGCCGCGCGCTGCAGTTCATTCCACACTTCGGCCAGCGCGCCCACCGAGCCGCCGCCGATCAGCGCGTACAGCACGAACTGGCCGAGTGTACCGGCACTCAGGCGGCCATCGATGACATCGTGCGCGCCCAGCCAGAGCACGCCGACGATGGCGCCGAACACCAGCAGGATGGCGCTGGCGGTGACCAGCGACTGCGCGCCGATGCGGCGGCGCGCGGCAGTGATGGCATCGCCGAGCGCATGGTCGAAGCGACCGCGCTCGTACGGCTCGCGGGCATGGGCCTGCACGGTGCGCACGGCGCCCAGGGTCTCGCTGGCCAGGCTGTTGGCATCGGCGATGCGGTCCTGGCTGTTGCGGGCGACCACGCGCAGCTTGCGCGCGCCGATGATGATCGGCAGCACCGCCAGCGGGATGCCCAGCAGCGACCACGCCGCCAGCCGCGGGCTGGTGACGAACAGCATGGCCAGGCTGCCGACCACGGTCACGCTGCTGCGCAGGGCCACCGACATGGTCGAGCCGACCACGCTGCGCAGCAGTTCGGTATCGGCGGTCAGGCGCGAAACCAGTTCGCCGCTGCGGCTGCGGTCATGGAAGCCGGCGCCGAGCTGGATCAGGTGGGCGTACAGCTGGCTGCGCAGGTCGGCAACGACCTTCTCGCCCAGCAGCGACACGAAGTAGAAGCGCGCGGCGGTGCCCAAGGCCATCACCACCGCCACCAGCATCAGCAGGGCGAACGCGCGGTTGATCTGGCCGCCACTGCTGAAGCCGTGGTCGATCATCTGCTTGACCGCCGGCGGCAGGCTCAGCGTCGCCGCCGAGGAGACCGCCAGGGCCAGCAGCCAGGCGGTGAACAACCCGCTGTGGCGGCGCACGAACGGCCACAGCGTACGCAGGCTGCCCAGGCGGCGCAGCGGCGGGGTTGAAGCGGACGTCTCGTCCTTGTCAGTCATCCTGGTCGTCATCTTCTATGCGGATACGGTCACGGGTGGCGTCGCGCAGGCGGATTTTCAATGCGTCGACCTGGTCGGCGGGCAATTCCACCCGCAGGCGCACACCATTGGCATCGAACTGTTCATCGCGCTTCTCGGCAGCGAAGGCGGGCAGGGCGGCGTGCAGGGTGCCCAGATCCTCGAAGCCGGCCAGCAGCTGCAGGCGCGCCATCGTCACCAGCGGCAGGCGTGGCGCGGTACGCAGGCATTCGGCGGCGGTGCCACCGTAGGCGCGCACGAGGCCGCCTGCACCCAGCTTGATGCCGCCATACCAGCGGGTCACCACCACCACGACGCGGTCGAAGCCCTGGCCATCGATGGCCGCCAGGATCGGCCGCCCAGCGGTGCCTGCGGGCTCGCCATCATCGCTGGAACGGTAATCCTGGCCGTGCCGGTAGGCCCAGCAGTTATGGGTGGCATCGGCCACGGCCACCTGCTGCAGGAACGCCAGTGCACCCGCGCCGCTGTCGATGGGTGCGGCGTGGGCGGTGAAGCGGCTGTGCTTGATGTCCAGCGTATGGCTGACGGGCTGGGCGAGGGTATCGGGCATTCCCACCATTCTACGGGGTCGGCGCGGGCCTGCCTCAGTCGTCCAGCAGCGGGCGCAGGTCCTTGGGCAGGCGCGCTTCGGGATACAGCTGCAGGTAGCGCTCCAGGCTGGCACGGGCCAGGTCGCGCTGACCGTTGTCGCGGCGCTCGCGGATTTTCTGCAGCCACTGCCGCCGCGGCAGCGAGGCGTCGGCGGCCACTTCGGCGTGCACCGCCGTGGCGCTGAGCGCGGCATCGCTGGACCGGCGCAGCATCACGCCGGGTGCACTGGACGGTGCGCCGGCGTTGGCCTTGGATGCCGCCGGTGCCGCACGGCGTTGGCTGCGCACCGCGTCGGCGCTGGCCGCAGCTGCGCCCTGGACCGAGTCCATTTCCATTGCAGCTGGGGCTGGAGCCGAGTACGCGACCGGCGACGGAGGCGCTGCTGCGGGTGCAGCGGGCGCAGGAGGTGCTGGCGGCGCGAAGACGGCTTCGGCAGCGGGCTCGGCAGTCCGGCTGCGTGCGGCCATGCGCGGTGCGGGCTCGGCCGCTGGCGGGGCGGCCTGCGCTTCGGGCGCGCGTGCAATGACAGCCTTGGCAGACGGCGCCGGTGCCGCAGGCGCCACCTGGGGTGCAGGCAGCGGCGAAGGCGGTGGCGGTGGCGCGATCTCTGCCGCGGCGGACATCGGCTGCGGTGCCTGGGCATCGGCTGCGGCACGTTCGTCGGCCACGGGCGCGGCGACGATCTGTGCTTCCTGTGCCGGCACGACCGGCGGCTCCGGCCGCATCTGCCAGGCGATGCCGACCGCAAACACCATCGAGGCGGCGATGCCGAACACCGCCGGCCAGCGCGGCCGCGACCGGCGCGCACGCACGCTCGACGGTGGGGCGCAGTCGGCTGCCGCGGGTGCGTCCCCGGCAGCAGCGTCTCCGGCAGGCGTGGACACCGACGCGCGCGCGGCCGCCAGGATCGCCGCGTCCAGCGCAGCGGGCGGGGCCTGGTCGTGGCGGCGGCCGATCAGGCCGGCCAGCGCACGTTCTTCAGGCGACAGGGGGTCGTCTCGGTTCATGCCTTCAGTCCCGCACGCAGCTTGTCCATCGCATAGCGCAGCCGCGATTTCACCGTTTCCCGGCCGACGCCGGTGATCTGGCCGATCTCCTCCAGGCTCAGTTCCTGTTCCAGCCGCAGCTGCAGCACTTCGCGCTGCTCGGGCGGCAGGTCGTCCATCGCCAGCTGGATGCGCCGGCGCTGCTCGAATTCAGACAGTTCAGCTTCCGGGGTCTGCCCGTCTTCCAGCGCGGCCAGGCGCAGATCGGCATCGGCCGGCGCGGCAGGGCGGTGGCGGGCAGCACGCCAGTGGTCGTTCAGACGGTTGTGCGCGATGCGGAACAGCCACGTGCTGAATGCGGCATCGGGCTGCCAACCGGCGCGCGCGCTGATCACCCGCTGCCAGACGTCCTGGAAGATCTCCTCGGCCAGCGCGGTATCGCGCAGCTGCCGCAGCAGGAAGCCGAACAGGCGCTTGCGATGGCGCGCGTACAGGCTTTCGAAGGCCTGCAGGTCGCCGCCGGCCCAGGCCAGCATCAGCGCTTCATCGGTTGGCAGGGCGGTCGCTTCCACGGCAGACAGGGTAAGGCCTGCAGGCGGTGGCGCATAGCCGGTGGCGGGGGCGGGCAGGGCGCAGTTCACGGCGATTCGTGGGTGGGGGTCCACATGAACAACGCCCGGAGGCACGAAACGGGGTTCGCGGGCTTCCATTGCCCCCCCTGTGCCGCGTTATGCTCGCGCACTCAGGGGAGGCGACGCAGTAGCGGCGCCAAGAGAACGTCATTTTGTCCACGCAAGCCGACCGTGTGTCATCGCTGTCACCTCACGAGGCCGTCTTGAGCACGGCGCTGGTGCGCGCGCTGCATGCGCTGCTGCCGGATACCGCGATCGTGCGGGTGGGCTGGAACGACCCGCAGCTGGGCCGTGGCCAGGACAGCTGGCCGCAGGGCGCCAGCGAAGCCGAGCTCGACTGGGACCAGTCAATCTGGGAGCACACTGTTTGGGAGCAGGCTGCCTGGGAGCACGACGGCGCACAGCTGTCGCTGCGGGTGCGCGGCGGGTCGCCGTCGGAAGCCTGGTGGGGGATATCGCGGCAGGCGATGGAACTGGCCCTGCAGCGCGGCCGCCAGGCGGGGCAGATCCGCGCACTCGAACAGGCTGAACGCCTTCAGCAGGCGCTGTTCCAGATCGCCGATCTGGCCGGTGCCGATCTGGAGATGGGCGAGATGCTGCGCCACGTGCACGGCGTGCTGGGTTCGCTGATGTACGCGGAGAACTGCTACATCGTCGAGTACGACGATGTGCGCGACCAGATGCGCTTCCTGTATTTCGCCGACCAGGTGGATGAGTTCGTGGCCGACCCCACGATCAGCTACGACGCCGGGCAGATGCCGCGCAGCCTGACCGTGGCGCTGCTGCGCCATGGCAAGCCGCTCAGTGGCCCGTCGCGCGAACTGCTGGCCGATGCCGAGGAAGAGCACGATCCCGAGCGCGGCCCGGAAAGCCTGGACTGGCTGGGCGTGCCGATGCTGCGCGATGGCCGCGTCTGCGGCGCCATCGTGGTGCAGAGTTACGAACAGGCCGCGCTGTATGGCGAGGCGGAGCGCGCCTTGCTGGGCTTCGTTGCCCAGCACGTGCAGACCGCGATGGACCGGCGCCAGGCGCAGGTGCGGCTGGAACAGCAGGTGGAACGGCGCACGCTGGAACTGCAGCGCGCCAACCGCAGCCTGCAGGACGAAGTGGCCGAGCGCCGCCGTGGCGAACAGCTGCAGACCGCCCTCTACAACATCGCCGAAATGGCCATGTCGGCCGACAGCCTGGCCCAGTTCTACGGCCAGGTGCACGGGGTGGTGGGCCGGTTGCTGGATGCGCGCAATTTCTACATCGCCCTGGTCAACGCACGCGGCGACGGCCTGGATTTCGTCTATTCGGTGGACGAGCACAACAGCTCGCGCGCACCGCGCGCCTTCAGCCGCGGCCTGACCGAATACGTGGTCCGCCACCGGCGCCCGCTGCTGGCATCTCGCGCGCAGATCGACGCGCTGCTGGTTACCGGCGAAGTGCGTGAATCCGGTGCGCGTTCGCACTGCTGGCTGGGCGTGCCGCTGCTGCGCGACGACGAGGTGGTCGGCGCGATCGTGGTGCAGAGCTACACCGACCAGATCGCCTTCAGCGTGCACGACCAGCGCCTGCTGACCTTCGTGGCGCAGAACATCGGCACCGGCCTGGCACGCCAGCGCGACCAGCAGCAGCTGCGTTCGGCGCACGCCGAGCTGGAAAAGCGCGTGGAAGAGCGCACCCGCGAGCTGGGCGAAGTGAACGACAAGCTGCTGGGGCAGATTGCCGAGCGCCTGCGTGCCGAGCAGCGCCTGACCCACCAGGCCATGCACGATGCGCTGACCGGCCTGCCCAACCGCCTGCACCTGCTGGACCGCCTGCAGGACGCGCTGGCCCTGGCCCGCCGCGAAGGTGGCCCGGTGTTCGCGATGCTGTTCCTGGACCTGGACCGCTTCAAGCTGGTCAACGACAGCATCGGCCACGCCGCCGGCGACCGCATGCTGGTGGAAGTGGCCAAGCGCATCGTGTCCATGGCAGGCGACGGCGACGTGGTCGCGCGCCTGGGCGGTGATGAATTCGCGGTGCTGCTGCAGTGCCCGCAGGGCCTCGGCCAGGCCCTGGACTTCGGCCAGCGCCTGCTGCTGGCCCTGCAGGAATCGATGTGGATCGCCGGGCGCGAGCTGTTCCCCTCGGGCAGCCTCGGCATCGCCCTGTGGAACCCGCACTACCGCACCGGCGAAGAACTGCTGCGTGACGCCGACGCGGCGATGTACCGGGCCAAGGCCCAGGGCCATGACCGCTGCGCGATCTTCGACGAGGACATGCGCGAGCAGGCGATGCGCAGCCTGGACCTGGAGGCGGACCTGCGGCGGGCGATCAACAACCGTGATTTCGTGCCCTTCTACCAGCCGATCGTGCGCCTGTCCGACGGCGAAGTGGTCGGCCACGAGGCGCTGCTGCGCTGGCAGCACGAGCGACGCGGCCTGCTGCTGCCCGGCGCCTTCCTCGAACTGGGCGAGGAAAGCGGCCTGATCGAGCAGGTCGACTGGCTGATCTACGAGCAGGTCATCGCCGGCTTGGCCGACGGTGGGCGCGGCTATGTGTCGGTGAACGTGTCACCGCGGCACTTCCGCTCGGCCGATTTCAGCAAGCGCCTGTTCGGCCTGCTGGAAGCCAACGATGCCGACCCGCAGCGGCTGCGCCTGGAAATCACCGAGGTCGCGCTGCTGGACGATGGCCCGCACACGCTGCGCATCCTCAAGGGCCTGCGCGAGCGTGGCATCCAGGTGCAGCTGGATGATTTCGGCACCGGCTTCTCGGCGCTGTCCTACCTGCACCGGTTCCCGATCAGCACGCTGAAGATCGACCAGAGCTTCATCGCCGGCCTGCATGGCCCGGAGGCGCAGAGCACGCGCGCGCTGGTGGAAGGCGTGTTGTCGCTGGCGCGCACGCTGGGCATCGAAACCATCGGCGAGGGCATCGAGACCGAAGCCCAGCAGCAGAGCCTGTTCGAGCTGGGCTGTGACTACGGCCAGGGCTACCTGCTGGGCCGGCCGGCACCGTGGACGCGCGCGGTGGCCTGAACCACCGCGCAGGTCCTGCGACTCAACGCAGCGCGGCGCGGCGCTTCTCGTCAATCCACTTCGAGGCCTGGGCCGGCTTGTAGGCCTGCATCCAGGCCAGCATCTCGTCGATGTCCGAGCCGTACCACAGGTCCTGGCGCTGTTCCGGGTGCAGGAAGCGCTCTTCCACCATGCGGTCGATCATGCCGATCAGCGGGGCGTAGAAGCCGTCCACGTCGAGGAACGCGCAGGGCTTGTTGCCGATGCCAAGCTGGCGCCAGGTGAGCATCTCGAAGATCTCTTCCATGGTGCCGAAGCCGCCAGGCAGGGCGACGAAGCCGTCGGACAGATCGAACATGCGCGACTTGCGCTCATGCATCGAACCGACGATCTCCAGTTCGGTCAGGCCGCGGTGGGCCACTTCCCAGTCGGCCAGCTGGCGCGGGATGACGCCGGTCACTTCGCCGCCGGCGGCCAGCACGGCATTGGCAACGGTGCCCATCAGGCCGACGTTGCCGCCGCCGTAGACCAGGCGCATGCCATCGCGGGCGATGCGGTCGCCCAGCGCCATGGCGCGTTCGGTGTAGACCGGCTTGCTGCCAGCGTTGGAGCCACAGTAGACGCAGAGGGACTTCATGGGGGATTCCTGTCTCTTGGTGCGGAAACGAAAACGCCCCGCCGGCAACCGGGTCAGCGGTCGCGGGCGGGGTGTTGGTCGATTATGACGCGTTGGCGCGGGTTACGCGGCGGCCGCCTGCTCACGGCGCGGGCCTTCACGCAGGGCGCGGCCGACCAGGCCCACCAGCAGGTCCAGCTCGTCGCTGTCCATGCCGAAGTGCGGGGTGAAGCGCAGCGAGTTCTCGCCACCGTGGATCACGTTGATGCCGTGCTGGCGCAGCCATTCCTCGGTGGAGCCGGCGCCATAGCACTTGAACTGCGGGGCCAGCTCGCAGGAGAACAGCAGGCCGGTGCCCTGCACCTTGGTGATCAGCCCGCCCAGCTCGCTCTTCAGCTGTTCCAGCTTGCGCACGGCCTCGGCGCCGCGTTCGGCGATGTTGGCGCGCACCTGTGGGGTCAGCTGGGCCAGGGTGGCGCAGGCCACGTCCAGCGCCCGCGGGTTGCTGGTCATGGTGTTGCCGTAGATGCCCTTGCGGTACAGCTGCGCGGCATGCTCGGTCACCGCCAGTACCGACAGCGGGTACTGCGCGGCGTTGAGCGCCTTGGAATAGGTTTCCATGTCCGGCGGGTCCAGGCCTTCGAAGCCCGGGTAATCCACTACCGACAGCACGCCGTGGGCACGCAGGCCGGCCTGGATCGAATCGAGCAGCAGCAGGCTGCCGTGGGCGCGGGTCAGCTCGCGGGCCACTGCATAGAAGGCCGGCGGCACCGAGCGGCCCGGGTCACCTTCGCCCATCACCGGCTCCAGGAACACCGCTTCGATGAACCACTGGTGGCGCTCGGCATCTTCGAACACCTTGCGCAGGCCGGTCTCGTCATACGGCGCGACGGTAATCACCGAATCCTCGTCACGGTAGCTGGCCAGGTGCTGCTGGTAGCTCTTGCGGCTGGAATCGGAATACAGCGCCGGGCGATCGGTGCGGCCGTGGAAGCTGCCCTTGATGACCACGCGCTTGATGGCGGCACCGGCATGGCGCGCGCCCGGGTCGGTCTGCAGCTTGGCGTTGACGTCGGCGATGCGTGCGGCCAGGCCGACCGCTTCGGAGCCGGAGTTCAGGCACATGAAGCGGGCGAACGGGCAGCCGCCACGACGGTGGCCGATCTCCGCGCGCAGGGCACTGATGAAGCGCTGCTGCGACAGGCTCGGAGTCATGATGTTGGCCATCACCTGCGGGCGAGACATCGCTTCGAGCACCGCATCAGGGGTGTGGCCGAAGCCGAGCATGCCGTAGCCGCCTGCGTCGTACAGCACCGCGCCCTTCAGGGTGACCACCCACGGCCCGCGTGCGGCCAGCGCCACGTACGGGGTCACCGCGTCATCGGCATAGAAATTGACGAAGCCGTCCTGCATCGCATCGATCTGCGCCTGCTCGTCCTGCGCCAGCAGCGGCCCCAGTTCCTGCTGCACGCGCGCGAACTCGGCAGCGGCGGCGTCCACGGCGGCAACCAGCTGCGGGTGGCGGGCGGACAGTGCGGTCAGGGTGGCGTCGTCCAGGCCGGTGGTGAGGCGGGTGCCGGGCTGGGCGCGGAGGGGGGCGAGGCGTTCGATGAAGCTCATTGCAGATCTCCTGAAACGTTGGGTCGCACGGGCCTTCAAAAGCAAAACGCGCGTCATCACGCGCGCTTGGGGCGGACTCGTGCTGCGGACTTCCTCCCCGATGCTAGCATTTGTTTTTTTGCGCGATAACCCCGCAGAAACCTGCTGCATAGCAGCATATTGCCCGACGTTCGGCACGGAGCGCGCCGGCTCGCAGGCGCTGGTCGTACAATGCGCGCCATTGTCGACCTGTTGCCGATCACTGCCTTGAAGAAGTCCGATTTCCACTACGACCTGCCGGCCGAACTGATTGCCCAGGCACCCTTGGCCGAACGCTCGGCCAGCCGTCTGATGCTGGTGCCGCCGGCGCCGGCCGCCTTCACCGATGTGCAGGTGCGCGACCTGCCATCGCTGCTGCAGCCGGGCGACCTGATGGTGTTCAACGACACCCGGGTGATCCCGGCGCGCCTGTTCGGGCAGAAGGCCAGCGGTGGACGCGTGGAGATCCTGATCGAGCGCCTGCTCGGCGCCCAGCAGGCCCGTGCCCAGGTCGGCGCCAGCAAGTCGCCCAAGGCCGGCAGCCGGATCGCCCTGGACGCCGGTGGCGAGGCCGAGGTGCTGGGCCGCGACGGCGAGTTCTACGTGCTGCAGTTCCATGTGCCCGAATCGCTGGAGCAGTGGCTGCTGCACGCCGGCCGCCTGCCGCTGCCGCCGTACATCCAGCGCGAGCCGGGCCTGGACGACCGCGAGCGCTACCAGACCGTGTTCGCCCGTGAAGTGGGCGCAGTGGCCGCACCGACGGCCGGCCTGCACTTCGACGAACCGCTGTTGGCGGCGCTGAAGGCCAAGGGCGTGGACTTCGGCCACGTCACCCTGCATGTCGGCGCCGGTACCTTCCAACCGGTGCGCGCCGATGACCTGAAGGACCACGTGATGCACCGCGAGTGGCTGAACGTGGGTGCCGAGCTGGTCCAGCAGGTGCGCCGTACCCGTGAAGCGGGCGGCCGGGTGATCGGCGTAGGCACGACCGTGGTGCGCGCGCTGGAAAGCGCGATGCGCGATGGCGAGCTGCTGCCGTTTGCCGGCGAGACCCAGATCTTCATCACCCCGGGCTACCGCATCCGCAGCGTCGACGCGATGGTGACCAATTTCCACCTGCCGGAAAGCACGCTGCTGATGATGATCTCCGCGTTCGCCGGCAAGGACCGCGTGTTCGAGGCCTACCAGCACGCGATCGAGCAGCGCTACCGCTTCTTCAGCTACGGCGACGCGATGCTGCTGTTCCCGCAGGCGGGCTGACCTCTGCCTGCCGGCGGGAGTGACATCCACGCATGGCGTGGATCTACTACCGTCCAGTAGATCCACGCCATGCGTGGATGAATTCGGTATCCCCGGCCATCTCCGGCGGACCTCGCCGCCGGGCATGGCCCGGCGCTACCGGAGCAGGGAAGGCGGTTTTGGGAGACAATAGGCAACTATTTGCCTGAACGACCGCTCCATGTCCCGATTGCAGTTCCAGCTCCAGACCCGCGACGGCCGTGCCCGCCGTGGCCGCCTGACCTTCCCGCGTGGCACGGTGGAAACGCCGGCTTTCATGCCGGTGGGAACCTATGGCTCGGTCAAGGGCATCCTGCCGGACCAGGTGCGCTCGCTGGGCGCCGAGATCATCCTCGGCAATACCTTCCACCTGTACCTGCGGCCGGGCCTGGACATCATCGCCGACCACGGCGGCCTGCACGGCTTCTGCCAGTGGGATGGCCCGATCCTGACCGACTCCGGCGGCTTCCAGGTGTTCTCGCTGGCCCATCGCCGCAAGATCACCGAGCAGGGCGTGACCTTCGCCTCGCCCACCGACGGTGCCCGCGTGTTCCTGGGCCCGGAAGAGAGCATGAAGATCCAGAAGGTGCTCGATTCGGACGTGGTGATGATCTTCGACGAGTGCACCCCGTACCCGGCCACCGAGGATGTCGCCCGCCGTTCGATGGAGCTGAGCCTGCGCTGGGCGCAGCGCAGCCGCAACGCGCATGACGAGCTGGGCAATGACGCGGCGCTGTTCGGCATCGTCCAGGGTGGCGTGCACACCGACCTGCGCAGCCGCTCGGCCGAGGCCCTGCAGGCCATTGGTTTCGACGGCTATGCCATCGGCGGCCTGGCCGTGGGTGAGCCGGAGCACGAGCGCAACGCCATGCTCGACCACCTCGACCCGGAGCTGCCGGGCGACCGCCCACGCTACCTGATGGGCGTGGGCCGGCCGGAAGACCTGGTCGAGGGCGTGGCCCGTGGCGTGGACATGTTCGATTGCGTGATGCCGACCCGCAATGCCCGCAACGGCCACTATTTCACCTCGTTCGGCACCGTACGCATCCGCAACTCGCAGTATGCGCGCGACATGGACCCGATCGAGCCGGGCTGCGGCTGCGTGGCCTGCAGCGGCGGCTACACCCGCTCGTACCTGCGCCACCTGGACCGCTGCAACGAGATGCTGGCGCCGATGCTGGGCACCCTGCACAACCTGTTCTACTACGAGAAACTGATGGCCGACATCCGCGCGGCCATCGAGGCGGGAACCTTCCAGGCCTTCCGCGAGTCCTTCTACGCAGCACGCGGGGCGGTTGCGCCGCCCCTGTAACACCGCCGCACCCCTGCCGAACGGCCCAAGGACGAACGTCCGGGGCCGTGGCATACTTCAAGGCTGACCCAGATCCGCGGTCGACACCCTGCGCCCGTCAAACGGGCCTGAGCGCCGCCCAACCAAAGGACCAACGATGAACCTGCTTGCTTTCCTGATTCCCGCCGCCCACGCCCAGGCCGCCGGCGGCCAACCGCAGGGCATGGGCCTGACCACGCTGCTGTTCCCGATCATCCTGATCGCCATCATGTACTTCCTCATGATCCGCCCGCAGATGAAGCGGCAGAAGGAGCACAAGGCCATGCTGGAGAAGATCAAGCGCGGTGACGAAGTGCTGACCAACGGCGGCATCGCCGGCGTGGTCACCGACATCGGCGACAACTTCATCACCATCGAAGTGGCTGACAACGTGCGCATTCGCGTGCAGAAGGGCGCTGTCGGCAACGTGCTGCCGGCCGGTACCCTGAAGTCGGCCCAGTAAGCCACTCCCTTTCCGATGCACAACCGCGGCGCCGGGGATGGCGCCGCGCGGGACCCAAGCAATGCTCGAATTTCCACGCTGGAAGTACGTCGTCATCCTGATCGTACTGGCGCTCAGTGCCCTGTACGCGCTGCCCAACATCTACCAGAAGGACCCCGCCGTCCAGATCACCGCCAACCGTGGCGGCACGGTCGACGACGCGCTGCGCGACCGTGTGCTGGCCGACCTGAAGAAGGCCGGTGTCACCACGATCGGCGCCGAGAAGGAAGGGGAAAGCCTGATCGTCCGCCTGGCGGACCTGAAGTCCCAGTCCGCGGCCAGCGATGCGCTGCGTGACACCGTTGGCGAGAACTACACGGTGGCCCTGAACCTGGCCTCGACCGTGCCGGACTGGCTGGCCAAGCTGGGCGGCAAGCCGATGGTGCTGGGCCTGGACCTGCAGGGCGGCGTGCACTTCGTGCTGCAGGTCGACCAGAAGGCCGCGCTGGACAAGCGCCTGGACGCCTACACCGAAGACGTGCGCAGCACCCTGCGTGACGCGCGCATTCCGTACCAGTCGGTCGAACGCCGCGCTGACAACACCATCGTGGCCAACCTGAGCCCGTCGGCCGGTGACGATGCCGCTGCAAATGCCCGCACGGCGCTGGTCAAGTCGCAGCCGACCCTGGGTTACGACGTCAGTGGCAGCCGCATCACGGTGACCATCCCGGACACCGAGATCTCGCAGATCGCCAACGGCGCCATTGAGCAGAACATCAACACCCTGCGTAACCGCGTGAACCAGCTGGGCGTGGCCGAGCCGATCATCCAGCGCCAGGGTGCCGACCGCGTGGTCGTGCAGCTGCCGGGCGTGCAGGACACCGCCGAAGCCAAGCGCATGATCGGTGCCACCGCCACCCTGGAATACCGTGCGGTGGTCGAGGGCAATGCGCAGGACGCGATCGCCTCCGGTCGCATCCCGCCGGAAGCCAAGGTCTACCAGCAGCGTGATGGCCGCGGCCCGATCCTGCTGAACAAGCGCGTGATCGTCACCGGCGACCAGATGGTCGGCGCACAGGCGGTGACCGACACCAACAGCGGTGCCCCGGCGGTCAGCGTGACGCTGAACAACGTCGGCGGCCAGCGCATGTTCGACTTCACCAGCGCCAACGTGAACAAGCCGATGGCCGTGGTGTACACCGAGCGCGTGCCGACCGTGACCGTCGTCGACGGCCAGGAAGTGCGTGGCTTCAAGGTCAACGAGGAAGTGATCTCGGTGGCCAACATCAACGGCGTGTTCGGCAAGAACTTCCAGACCACCGGTCTGCAGAAGAAGGAAGCCGAGGACCTGGCCAAGCTGCTGAAGTCCGGCTCGCTGGCCGCGCCGATGGACTTCGTCGAAGAGCGCGTGGTCGGCCCGAGCCTGGGTGCGGAGAACGTCAAGAACGGTATCACCGCGGTGGTCTACGCGTTCCTGTTCACCCTGGTGTTCTTCACCATCTACTACCGCATGTTCGGCCTGATCACCTCGCTGGCGATGCTGTTCAACCTGCTGATCGTGGTGGCGGTGATGTCGCTGTTCGGCGCGACGATGACCCTGCCTGGCTTCGCCGGCCTGGCGTTGTCGGTCGGCCTGTCGGTGGACGCCAACGTGCTGATCAACGAGCGTATCCGTGAAGAGCTGCGTGCCGGCGTGCCGGGCAAGACCGCGATCGTGACCGGTTACGAACGTGCATCGGGCACGATCCTTGACGCCAACCTGACCGGCCTGATCGTCGGTGTGGCCCTGTTCGCCTTCGGCACGGGTCCGCTGAAGGGCTTCGCCCTGACCATGATCATCGGTATTTTCGCCTCGATGTTCACTGCGATCACCGTGTCGCGCGCCCTGGCGACGCTGATCTATGGCCGTCGCAAGAAGCTCCAGAACGTGGCCATCTGACGGGACGACACGCACATGAAAATTTTTCCGCTGCACATCCTCCCGAACGACACCCAGATCGACTTCATGCGCTGGCGCCATGTCGCGATGGTCGTCACGATCATCGTGTTCCTGGCATCGATCGGCATCATCGGCTTCAAGGGCTTCAACTACGCCCTGGACTTCACCGGCGGCACCCTGATCGAAGCCCGCTTCGATCACGCGGTGGACGTCGAGCAGGTCCGCACCAAGCTCGAGGACAATGGCTTTGAAGGCGCCCAGGTGCAGAGCGTCGGTGGCAACACCGACCTGCTGATCCGCCTGGCCCCGCACGGTGAGCACGCCCCGGGTACCGGTGCGGCCGCCGCCGAGGACAAGGCCACCGCTGCGGCGGTGGTCAAGGCGCTGTCCACCGCCGACAACCAGGCCACCGTGCTGCGCAACGAATTCGTTGGCCCGCAGATCGGCAAGGACCTGGCGATGAACGGTCTGTACGCCACCATCTTCATGCTGGCCGGCTTCCTGATCTACATCGCGGTGCGCTTCGAATGGAAGTTCGCGGTCACCGCCAGCATCGTGGCGATGTTCGACCTGATCGTGACGGTGGCTTACGTGTCCCTGCTGGGCCGTGAGTTCGACCTGACCGTGCTGGCCGGCCTGCTGTCGGTGATGGGCTTTGCGATCAACGACATCATCGTGGTGTTCGACCGCGTGCGAGAGAACTTCCGCAGCCTGCGCGCTGAGCCGATGGAGGTACTGAACCGTTCGATCAACCAGACGCTGTCGCGTACGGTGATCACTGCGGTGATGTTCTTCCTGTCGGCGCTGGCGCTGTACCTGTACGGTGGCAGCTCGATGGAAGGCCTGGCCGAGACGCACATGATCGGTGCGGTGATCGTGGTGCTGTCCTCGATCCTGGTGGCGGTGCCGATGCTGACCATTGGTGCGCTGCGCGTGACCAAGCAGGATCTGCTGCCGAAGGCGAAGGACGTCGAGGCCCTGGCCCGTCGCCCGTAAGCCCCCGCTGCACGCAACACACAGAGAACCCCGCGCAAGCGGGGTTTTTTGTTTGCAGGGCTTGCAGCCCTGGTACGCGTCATCGCATGCGCGCTGTCGCTCCCACGCTTCGCTGTGCGAACCGTGGGCCCCACTTACCAGCTCCCAGACCCCCGCCGCTTCGCGGCCGCCCCCTGACTCAGGGGGCTTTGCCCCAGACCGGTTCCCCGCGGCTGTTGGGAACTGCTGGTGGTGGGTGCCGACCGTTGGTCGGCACAT
>NZ_JACVTV010000095.1:0-17949 GCF_016624625.1 Stenotrophomonas sp. S41
GGGGGGGGGGGGGGGGGGGGGGGGGGGGGGGGGGGGGGGGGGGGGGGGGGGGCGCCCGGCCCCCCCCCCCGGGACCGGATCAACCGACTTCGTACAGCTCCAGCGGCAGGTCGTCGGGGTCGGCGAAGAAGGTGAAGCGGGCGCCGGTGTATTCGTCCACGCGGATCGGTTCGCAGGCGACGCCGTGGTCGGCCAGGCGCTGGATCATCGGTTCCAGCGCGGCCACGCGGAAGGCCAGGTGGCGCAGGCCCTGGGCCTCGGGGCGGCTCGGGCGCGGCGGTGGGGCGGGGAAGGAGAACAGCTCCAGCTGGCCCCCGTCGGGCAGGGCCAGGTCCAGCTTCCACGAGTCGCGCGCGGCACGGTGGTTCTCGGCCAGCACGCGCAGGCCAAGGATGCGCACGTAGAAATCCTTCGAACGTGCGTAATCGCTGCAGATCACGGCGGCATGATGGATGCCCAGCAGGCCGCCGGTCGCTGCGCCGGTCATGGCGTGGCCGGTGCCGCTGCGGCGGGCTGCTCAAGCCAGCGGTCGACCTTGCGCTCCAGCACGTCCAGCGGCATCGAGCCGTCCTTCAGCACTTCGGCATGGAAGCGGCGCAGGTCGAAGGCCGCGCCCTGGCGGGCCTTGGCCTTGTCACGCAGGGCGAGGATGCGGCTCAGGCCCGCCACGTTCGACAGTGCCTGGCCCGGCTGGGCCATGATCCGTTCGACTTCCGCGCTGGCATCGTCTTCGCTCATGTCCACGGTTTTCTCCAGGTAGTTCACCGCCTGCTGCTTGCTCCAGCCCTGCGCATGCACGCCGGTGTCGGCAACGACGCGGGCCGCGCGCAGCAGGCGCGAATACAGATAACCGATGCGGTCGTAGGGATCGCTGTAGACGCCCAGGTCGTCGCCCAGCGTTTCGGCATACAGGCCCCAGCCTTCGACGAAGGCGAGGTCACCACCGAGGCGGCGGAAGCGCGGCAGCTTGGCCAGTTCCTGCTGCAGGCCGAGCTGCACGTGGTGGCCGGGGATGGCTTCATGCAGGTACTGCACCGGCACGCTCCAGCGCTTGCGGCTGGGCAGGTCGCGGGTGTTGATGTAGAGCACGCCGGGTTGCCCCGGCTGGCCAGGCTGGTAGGCCGCGGCGGCAGCGGTCATCGCGCGCTCCGGCTCGACCGCGCGTACTTCCAGGCGATCCTTCGGCAGGGTGTCCAGGATCTGCGGCAGGCGCGCATCCACCTGCTGCTGCAGCTGGCGGTAGCGGTTGATCAGTGCGTTGGCATCGCCGTACTGGAACTGGCGGTCGCTGCGCATGCTCTTCAGCAGCTTGGCCTGCGAACCGCGCAGCTTGTTGTCCTTCATCACCGTGGCGATCTGCGCGCCCAGTTCCTGCACGCGCTGTTCGCCCAGGGCATGCAGCTGGGCGGCGGTCTGGTCGCTGGCGGTGGTCTGCACGATCAGGTTGGCGTACCAGCCCTGGCCGTCGGGCAGGGCGCCCAGGCCGCTGCTGCTGCGGGTGGCCGGCAGGTATTCGGTGGCGATGAAGCCGCGCAGGGCGCGGTAGGACGGCAGGATGCGCAGCTCGATCATGCGCTTGTATTCGGCGCTGATGCGCGCTTTTTCCTCGGCGGGGATATCGCCCGGCATGGTCCTGATCGGCGACCAGAAGATGCTTTCCTCGGCGGTCGGGGTGATCACCGCGTCCAGCTGCGGCAGCACCTTTTCCATCAGGTCGCGCGGCTGCACCACGCCGGCCTTCATGCCCTGGCGCATGTTGTCGATGGCCTGGTTGAACAGGTCGGGGATTCCCAGTGAGCGGCGCGACCAGGTGTCGTAATCCTTGACCGTGTTGAACGGCTGCGCGCCGGCGCCGGCGCCGAGGATCGCCATGATGCTGCCGATGTTGTAGTACTGGCTGATCGGCATCATCCAGCTCGGGAAGCGCTCGGCGGCCAGCGAGGCGCGCGCATCGCGCACGAAGATCTCGTAGCTGAGCAGGTCCTGGCCCTGCAGGCCGTCACTGCCGACCTTCTCGACCTTGCCCAGCCATTCGGTGGTGAAGTCGTGCGACTGCTGGCGCCATGCGGCGGAGAGGATGTTGGGCAGCTGGTCGTTGTAGCGGGCGTCGCCCTGGAAGGTGGCCTGCAGCGGGTTCAGCCGCATCGAGGCTTCCCAGTATTCGTCGTACAGGCGCTCCAGCTGCACCTGCTTGGGCACGGCGCGGGCCGGTGCGACCGGGCGCGTTGCGGCGCGGCGCGTGCTGCTGCCGCGGGCCGGGGTGGCGCGTGCAGGCTTGGCCTTTGGCTTGGCGGCCTGCCGGGTCTGCGCGGCGGCGGGGCGGCTGGCCTTCTTCTTCGCTGCCTCTGCCGACGGCACGGCACTGAACAGGAACAACGCGGCGATGGCGGCGGCCAGGGCGCGGGTGGGATACGGCATCAGAAGCTTCCGTGGAACACAGACCGTGGAGCTTGCACGATCCGCGCGCGTACGGCCAGCGTGAAGGCGCAGTCAGCTTGCCGTCGCTGGGGCTTCAGTCAGCCGCAGCGGCAGCGCGCAGCTGCGCGGCACGTTGTTCGCCCAGATAACGCGTGATCGCGCGTCGCATCAGGTACAGCAACGGAATCAGGGCGATCGCAAAGCCCATCTTGTAGACGTAGTTGACGCTGCTGACGGCCAGGAACAGCGAGGTCGGCCATTTCTGCGGGCCCAGCACGAAGGCGATCCAGATCACCACGAAGCTGTCCACCAGCTGCGAGACGGCGGTCGAGCCGGTGGCGCGCAGCCACACATGGCGCTCGCCGGTGGCCTGGCGGATGCGGTGGAACACCGCCACGTCGATCAGCTGGCCGACCAGGAAGGCCACCAGCGAACCGGCGATGGTCCACATGCCCTGGCCGAACACCGCAGCGAACGCCGCCTGGTAATCCGGTACGCCGTGCGCATCCATCGAGGTGACCCACCAGCTGGCCGGGGCCAGCGAGATCGCCGCGAACGCGAACAGGAAGCCGTAGGCGATCAGCACCACCGCCAGCCACGAGATGAAGCGCACGCCGCGCTTGCCGAAGAACTCGTTGATGGTGTCGGTCATGATGAACACCACCGGCCACAGCAGCGTGCCGGCGGTGAAGCTCAACGAGCCGGTCTGGCCGAACAGGTTCCCGTTCAGCGCATCGATGCCCAGCGTGTCTTCCAGTGCGAAGATCTTGACCCCGATCAGCTCGGCCAGCACTGCGTTGCCGCAGAAGAACGTGGCCAGGATGATGAACAGCAGGACCGCACGGTCCTGCAGGGGGCGCGCGTAGGGCGCGTCGCTGGGCGTGGTGCTCACTCGGGGCGTTCGCCGGCGCGGGTGAACGGCACGCTGGCCGGGGCCACGGCACCGCCGGAAATGATGAAGCTCATCGCCTGGTCCACGGTCCAGTCGGTCGGGGTGAGCAGTTCCACCGGCACGATTTCCAGGTAGCCCGAGGTCGGGTTGGGCGTGGTCGGCACGTACACCGCCGCCAGTTCGCGGTCGGTGCCCTGTTCCTTGATGACCCGTGTGACCAGGCCGACCGACTTCATGTCACGGTGCGGGAAATCGATGAGGACCACGCGCTGGGTGCTGCCCGGTTCGGTCTGCAGCATGTCCAGCAGCTTCTTGGCGCTGTCGTAGATGATGCTGGCCAGCGGGATGCGCTTGATGATGGCGCCGACCCAGCGCAGTAGGCGCTGGCCGACCACGCGACGGCTGGCCACGCCGACCGCCAGGATGACCAGCAGGGTGGCCAGAAGGGCGATGGTGTCCTGGATCCACTCGGCATGGACCCAGCCCAGGTAGTGCGGGAAGCTGGTCGCGATCTGCTCGGACAGCGGCACCACCAGCGGGCTGGAAATACCCGACAGCAACACGAAGACAAACTTCACCACGACCCAGGTCAGCCAGATCGGCAGCAGGGTCAGCAGGCCGGTCAGGAACAGGCGTTGCAGGGAAGGACGGGGGACCAGGGCGGGGGCTTCGAGCGACATGTGCGCATTGTAGCGGCCGGCGGCGCTGGATTACGCTGGAACCCAGGGGCGGGAGCCGGACAGGGAAGGGATGCTGTGTTGAGGATGCTGCGCGGAGTGGGCTGGGCCCTGTTGGGGCTGCTGGTGCTGGCGGTGCTGCTGTGGACGTTGTCGCGGTTCTGGCCGCTGCCGGCCGCCCAGCGTGAGCAGGTGCGGCTGCTGGAAGACGTCCGGCAGGCGCCGGGCAGGAACGGGTTCGCGCTGCTGTGGACGCTGCCCTTCGAGGGTCTGGACCCGGCCCAGCGCGAGGCTGCTCTGGCCGAGGATGCGCGGCGCTGGCAGGCGCGCTCCACGCCGGATGTCATCGATTCCGCGCTGGCGGCCACGCAACCGGCAGTGACGGTCGACAACCAGGGCTATTGCAGGTCCAGCGGCGAAAGCTGCCTGGCCCGCGTGCGCGCCGATACCGCGCAGTTCCGTGCCGCCCACGCCGGGCATGAGGGCCTGCATGAACGCCTGGACGCGCTGGCCGATGCAGAGCGCTTCGACAGCCCGTTCCAGGCCGACGGTGCCACTGGACTGGTGCCGATGCCGCGCTACCAGTCGCTGATGGATGGCAGCGGCGTGCATGCGCTGGCCTTCGTGCAGGGCGACGTTCCTGCGGCGCTGGCCGGCAGCTGTCGTTCGGTGCAGCTGGGTCGGCGCCTGATGCACGGTGGCAATACCCTCATCGACAGCATGATCGGCGCCGCGATGGTGCGCGCCAACGTGTACCTGCTGGCGGAGATGCTGGCGGAACTGCCGCCGGACCAGGTGATGCCGGCGGCCTGCGAGAGCGCGTTGCAGCCGATGGACGCTGCCGAGCAGAGCCTGTGCCGGCCGATGCAGGGCGAGTTCGCGATGAGCCGGGCCGCCATTGATGCATCGCTGCAGCAGACCGGCACCGTGCTGATGCTGGATCGCGAACACACCCTGGGCCGCTTCGCCGCCAACTTCGGCTGGGCCTGTGGTCCGGGCTCGGAGGCGGCGCTGCAGGCCGACCGGCCGGTCGAGGTGGTTGCGGGCCCGGATTGGGATATGCGCTGCCTGGCCAATTTCGTGGGCTGCACGCTGAGTGATATCTCCGGCCCGGCCTACCAGGATTACGCCGCACGCAGCCAGGACGTGGCGGCCCTGCTGCGCCTGCTGGGCGCACAGCGCTGGCTGCGGCAGCAGCCGGAGGGCCCGCAGCAGGCCCTGCAGCGCCTGCCGGCGCAATGGCGCTCATCCACGCGCGTGCCGGTGCTGTCGGCCGATGGCACGCGCCTGCAGGTGCAGCGCCGCGCGCGTGATGCAGGCGGCAAGGGTGATGCGATGCTGTCGGTGCCGTTGTAGGTCAGGCAGCGCTGCCGCGCGCCTGCGGCTTCAGGCGCACGTAGACCTGCTTGCGCACGCGGGCGACGACTTCGCCGGAGGCATCGACCACGTCGTTGCTGAACCAGCGCAGGACCTTTTCGCCGTTGGCGGCCTCGGCGCGCAGCTCATCGAGCAGCGCCTCGTCGATATGGAAGGCGGTGCGCACGGTGCCGCGCCCGGGCTTGAGGAAGTCGATGGCGCCGGCCCGGTCCCACACGTAGTAGTCGCGGCCGAGGGTATGCATCAGGCCGAGCATCCAGAACGGATCGGTCATCGCGAACAGGCTGCCGCCGAAATGGGTGCCGACGTAGTTGCGGTTCCAGGGGCGCATCCGCAGCTCGACCTCGATCTGCCGGTAGTCCGGGGTGATGCGGGTGACATGGATGCCGGTGAACAGGAACGGCGGCCACAGGTTGATGCCGAGGCGGAACGTGCTGGCTTTCATGTGCGGACGGGGCGCGGGGGCGATAACCCGAGTCTAACCATTCGCATGCGTATGTTGAACCCCGGTCTGTCGTTCGTGGAGTGGAGCTTGCTCGACTGCTCATGGCGCTTGCCGGTCGTAGAGTCGAGCTTGCTCGACTGCTCTGCTCAGATCCACTGACAGCAGATTCCGCCTTTCCCTAGGGCAACTGCCAACACGATGCGCCACTCTGGGCCATGCCCAGTCCCGCCCTCCTGCGCTGCCGTACTTCAGCGGTTGGACACTTCTACGTAATTACCAGCGTAGTGGCCGGTCGCCGCCCCTTGTTTGCTGTCCCGGAATGCGCGGCCGTCTTGATGGAACACCTCAAGGACAGCGACAGGCGTGGGTTGACCCGGTCCTTCGCCTGGGTGGTCATGCCAGACCATTTCCACTGGGTAATGCAGTTGCGCGAAGGTGGGCTGGGGCGTTGTGTGCAGTCCCTGAAATCGCGGTCTGCCATTGCCATCAACGCGACACTTGGGGGGAGTGCTGCGGTCTGGCAACGTGGCTACTACGATCACTGGATACGGGACGAGCGTGATGTCCGTCAGCAGGTTCTGTACGTGATGGAGAATCCCGTACGCGCAGGCCTGGCGCTGAGACTGGGCGATTATCCCTACGCCTGGTGTCGCTGGCCGCTTTCGTAGAGTCGAGCTTGCTCGACTCTACGGGCACCACGGCTACGGCCAGTCGAGCAAGCTCGACTCTACGGGCACTAGGGCTACGGCCAGTCGAGCAAGCTCGACTCTACGGGCGTCACGGCACGGCCAGTCGAGCACGCTCGACGTTACGCGTCGCCACTCATGGCATAGCCGTCGCGGCCGTTGTCCTTGGCGCGGTACAGCGCGGCATCGGCGCCTTCAACAAAATGATGGGGGTGCAGGCTGCCGTCGGGCACGCGGGTGTACACGCCGATGGTGAGGCTGATGCCCGCGCCGCTGCCGTCGCCCGGGGGCGGCAATGCGCGCACGCTGGCGATCAGGTCTTCCACCACCAGGCGCGCGCCGTCGGCCGGCGTGTCCGGCAGCACCAGTGCGAACTCATCGCCGCCATAGCGCGCGGCCATGTCGCGCGGGCGGCGGGCATGTGCGGCGATCAGCCGGGCTACGTCGCGCAGCACGCCGTCACCCACCTGGTGGCCGTGGCGGTCGTTGTGATGCTTGAAATGGTCCACGTCGATCAGGGCCAGGCTCAGCGGCTTGCCGCTGCGCCGCGCGGCATCGCATTCTTCCTGCAGGGCCTGTTCGAAACGCAGGCGGTTGCCCAGCCCGGTCAGCGCATCGCGGTTGGCCTGGCGGTGCCAGGCCGAGATGCGCCAGATGGCCCACACCAGCAGGATCAGCAGCACGCCGAGCTGGGCGCTCGCCGGTGCCCACCACAGGTTGCCCACGCGCAGCAGCAGCCAGGCCAGCACGGGGGCCAGCGGCAGCGAGCAGAGCGCGGCCAGCCATGGCAGGCGCAGGCCCAGCAGCATCACGCACAGTGCAGCCATCAACCCGGACAGCAGGTCCTGCACGGCGCGTGGCAGCACGTTGATCTGCTTGTCCTGCAGCAGCATCGAGGCGATGTTGGCCTGGTATTCGCTGCCGCTCATCCAGTACTCGCGGGTGGTCGGGGTCAGCAGGCGCGGCGCGATGCCGCTGGCGGTCATGCCGACCACGATGCGCCGGCCGCGCAGCAGCGACGCGTCAACCTGGCCATCGAGCACATCGGCGTAGGAGACCTGCGGCAGGCGCTCGGGCGGGCCGGCATAGCGCACGCGCACGTAGTCGTCGCGACGCCATTGATAGGGCGAGTCGAGCGCGGGCTCGGGGTCGGCCAGGCCGTGCACGCGATTGGCCGGAATGCCGGCCAGGGCCATGCCCAGCGACGGCCAGTGCGCCTGGCCGATGCCGGCGCGCAGGTACACGCCGCGCGCCACGCCATCGCCATCGACTTCGACATCACTGTGGCCGATCGCCGCGGCGCTGGCCGCGATCAACGGGATGGGCAGCAGCTCCTCGGCCAGGCGGTCGCCCGCCGCCGGCGCCGCCAACACGGGCAGTACCACCCGGCCATTGCGGCGGATGGCCGCGGCCAGCGCGGCATCCTGGCGCGCATCGTGGCGGTCCGGCTCGGCCAGCATCAGGTCCAGCACCACCCGTTCGGCGCCGGCATCGGTCAGCTGGTCCAGCAGCCGCGCGTGCACCGAGCGTGGCCACGGCCACTGGCCGATGCGCTGCAGGCTGTCTTCATCAATGGCGACGATCAGCACGCTGGGATCGGGCCGGTACTCCCAGTCGCCCACCAGCAGGTCGTACGCCGCTTCATCCTGCCGCCACAGGAACTGCCCGTGACTGACCACCGCCGTGGCGATGCCGGCCAGCAGGGCCAGCAGGATGCGCCGCGACCAGGGCAGCGGCGAGCGCCTCACAGCAGCAGCCACAGCAGCAGGGCACCGCCGCCGGCGCCGTAGCACAGCCGGCACGGCAACGTGACCTGCTGGGCCGGTGAGAACGGGCCGGCGTGGCCGTCGTCGTCGATGTACTGCACGCGCACGTGCAGGGTGCCGCGCCACGGTCGCTTGAAGCTGACCTGCGGCTGCGCCAGCGTTTCATCCACCAGTGGTGCCTTGAAGTCACCGCGGCGGTCGACCTGCACGCGGTAGCGCTGGCCTTCGCTGCCGGCCTGCCAGCGCAGGGTCAGCTCGCCATGCGCAGCTTCGGGCGGCTGCAGGGCCGGGTCGACCGGTTCGTCGGTGAGCTGCAGCGGCAGGGCCTGGCCGAACGGTCCTTGGTGGCCCTGGCCATCGCGCGAGGCCACGCGCCAGAAATACTGGCCGGGCGGCAGCGGCGTGGCCAGGCGCAGGTCGGTGCCGGTGCTGGCCTGCTGCTGCAGCGGCTGCAGGAAACGAGGCTCGGCGGCGATCTGCAGCACGCTGCTGCCCGCGCCCGGGGCCTGGGTCCAGCGGAAGCGCGGCCGGTCACTGTTGACGGTCTGTCCGTGCAGGGGCGACACGGTCAGCGGCGGTGGCGGCTGGTCGCTGAGCAGGAAATCGGCGCTGGCATCCAGGCCTTCCACGCCCTGCGCATCGACCGCGCGCAGCAGCAGGCGCAGGGCGCCAGGCGGAAGGTCGTCGATGACCAGCGAAGTGTCGTTGGTGGTGGCCGCGAACAGCAGGATCTCCGGCGTGGCAGCCAGCACGACTTCAACGCGGTAGTGGTCGGCAGTGGCCACCGGCTCCCAGGCCAGGCGTGCCGGCAGTGGCGCCAGCACGGTGGCATCGCTGCGCAGCCGTGGCGCGGGCAGCAGCGCGGAGGCGGCGTCGGGTGCGGTATCGGCGCTGGCGCTGCGGCTGGCCTGGCCCGGGCGCACCAGGCGCTGGCCATGCGGGTTGCCGACCTGCACGCGGCCTTCCAGCACTTCGGTGGCGCCGACCTGCGTACTGTCGCCGGCGCTGACCCGGAACACCGTGCCGCGCACGCTGCTGGTAGCAGCAGGGGCATCGATGATGTAGCGCGACGCCGGGCCGCGGGCAGGGGTGACGCGGTTGCTGGCCCGGCCCTGCTGCAGGCGCATACGAGTGTCGACCATGCCGGTGCGGCCGTAACGGCTCAGCTGGTCCAGGCGCAGCCGCGAGTGCTCGCGCAGCTGCAGGCGCGATGCATCGGCGAATTCGAGGGTGACGCTGGCATCGGCATCGGTCTGCACGGTGTCGCCGATGTGCAGCAGCTCGCCGGCGAGCAGGGCGCGGGTGGCGCTGCCATTGGCGGCCACCAGTTGCACGGCGCCACGCACGGCCAGCACGCGGGCCGGGGCCGGTTCGACCCGCAGCCAGCTGACCGGGAAGCGCAGCAGCCCGCCGGGTGGCAGGCGGTAGGGGTTGTCGATGCGGTTGTGCTGCTGCAGCTGCTGCCACGGCACGTCCGCCTTCAGGTACAGGCCGCCCAGGTCCCAGAGGGTATCGCCGGGGCGGACCCGGTAGTTCCAGTCCTGTGCGGCGGCGAGGCCGGGCAGCAGGAGCAGGGCGCACAGCAGTGCGGCGAAGCGGCGGACGAGGGAAGACGACGAACGGCCAACGGTCACGGAGTGCTGTCCCGGCTGAGCGGGGGCGCAGCTGCAAGACCCCATGGCCCCGACCTCATCCCCCCGAATGGATCGTAGCGGCCAAAAGGACGCTACCGGTCACATTATTGCCCGCGGTCAGTGCAGGATTTCTGAACGGAACGCGTCTTTGTTCAGAACAGCAGCGAGGCCATCTTCCGGCGGTAGCGGCCAACCAGGTCCTCGTCGGTGATGACGTTGAAGGCATCGATCAGCACCTTGCGTGGCAGGCCTTCGGCGAAGCTGCGGTCGATCCGCAGCATCTCCAGGAACTGTTCCAGCGCGGCTTCGTCGTGGCCGCCGAGCAGCAGCTGCACGCCACGCTGATGGCGGGCCTGCAGGTCCTTGCCGTCGGCGGCGATGCGCGCGTCGAGGGCTTCGGCCGAGGGCGCATCCTTCAGCGCGGTGGCGAAGGCCAGGCGGGCACGGCCGCGCACGGCGCGGTCGTCGGTGGCCAGGTTGGCGGGCAGGGCATCGATCAGGGTGCCGGCCTCGTCCACGCCGCCCACCTGCAGCAGGGCCAGGGCGAGGTCCAGCTTCAGTTCGTCCTTGTCCGGCTCGGCGGCGATCTGCGCACGCAGCACGTCCACCTGCGCCTGCGGGTCCAGCGGCGCTTCGTCTTCGGCCACGGTGTCGCCGATGTCGGCCGGCACGATGCCGTGCTGGGCCAGAAACTCACGCAGCTGGCCTTCGGGGATGGCGCCGGGGAAGCCGTCGACCAGCTGGCCGCCCTTGACCAGGAACACGGTCGGCACCGAGCGGATCTGGAAGGCGGCGGCGATCTGCTGTTCGGCGTCGACATCGACCTTGGCCAGCTCGAACGCGCCGTTGTACTCGGCCGCCAACTTTTCCAGCATCGGGCCCAGGGTCTTGCACGGGCCGCACCAGGTGGCCCAGAAGTCCACCAGCACCGGCGTCTGCAGGGACTTCTGCAGCACCTCGGCCTCGAAGGTCGCGGTGGTGGCGTCGAATACGTGGGTCGTCGTCTCGGTCATGGGGGAAGTATCGCCTGGCAACTGGAGACCGATTCTATGGTGTCGATCCGTGTCGGTCTCAACCCTGTCCTCACACCGGGCACCGGCAGACACGTCGTGGCTTGGCGGTTGCCGCGCCTGCCGCGACAATGCAGCGGTCTTTCATTACAGGTGGATCCGCGCGATGTCCGTGCTCTGGCTTGATCGTTGGTTGGGGCTGCTGGCCGCCGCGTGCTTCGTGCTGGCGGTCGTCGGTTTCGGCGCGGCGCTGGGCGGCTACTCCCAGGCCGTGCACCCGGTGGCGCTGCTGGGTGCCCACGGCGTGCCGCACGCGCTGGCCTTAAACGTGCTGGGCCTGGTGTTGCCAGGCGCGCTTGCGGTGGTGGTGGCCGAGCGCCTGCGCCGTCAGCTGCCGGTGGGGGCAGGCTGGGCGCCGCGGGTCGGCAGCCAGATGCTGCTGCTGGCGGGCCTGGCCTTCGCCGCGATGGGCCTGCTGCCGCTGGACCCTGAAGACCTGCATGGCGGCGCCAGCCAGCTGCACGCCAGCGCGTGGATGGTCTGGGTGCTGGGATTCGTGGTCGGTGCGCTGATGCTGGGCATCCCGCGCCTGCGCGCCGGGCACGGGCGCGCCATGGCCGGGCTGGCCGTGGCCTGCGGCGCGCTGGCTGGCCTGGCCGCCTTCGCCCTGCAGGGCGTGCTGCCAGCGCCGCTGGCGCAACGGCTGGCCTTCGCCTGCTGGGCGGCCTGGCTGGCACTGGCCCTGCCGTTGTCACGACGCGGCGGATGACGGACAGGCGGCCCGCGGCAGGGGCCGCCTGTCCGGATCGTGCTACTGCGGGCGACAGCTGACCGAGAAGCCGACCGGGCCGAACGTCGCATAGATCCAGGCCATGGCCTGATTGACGGCATCGGTCTGGTCTTCGGCGTCGGGTTCGAAGACGCCGACGGCCCCTTCATTGGGGCCGCTGGTCAGCTGGTAGTCGCACAGGTATGGCGCGGCCTGGGCCGCACTGGTCAGCCCCACCGACAGGGTGAGCCCGAGCAGGGATGCGTAGAGCTTGTTCATGGTGTTCTCCTCCGTGGCCCCGGGGAAATGGCATTGACCGCCAGCAGCGTGCCGGAGCCGGTGAGCACGCTACGGGCCAACCCTGCTCCCTCTTGATCCCCGGTCGGGTAGGGGAAGTGATTGAATGAGGTAGGTTTTTTCCCGTTGCTGCTGAAGGGAGGACGCCCTCACATCGCATCTGCGGCCAGCGTCACAGTGCTCTGGTCCGGCTCCGGCAGCGTCCTCGCCAGCGCCGTGGCCCTCCATGGCGGTGCAGGTTGAAGACGACAGCGCGCGCGCGCTGGATCGGCCCGGATTGGAGCCATTTGCCGCACTGCGGTACGCTGTACCGCTTTGCCGCCGCAACCGCGTGTTACATGACCAGCGCCGAACCCAACGTTTACGACCCGCAGCAGGTTGAATCCGCCGCCCAGAGCTTCTGGGATGCCACCCGCGCCTTCGAGGTCGACGAGACCTCGGACAAGCCGAAGTACTACTGCCTGTCGATGCTTCCGTACCCGTCCGGCGCGCTGCACATGGGTCATGTGCGCAACTACACGATCGGCGACGTGATCAGCCGCTACAAGCGCATGACCGGCCACAACGTGCTGCAGCCGATGGGCTGGGACGCGTTCGGCCTGCCGGCGGAAAACGCCGCGATCAAGAACAAGACCGCGCCGGCGGCGTGGACCTACAAGAACATCGACCACATGCGCAGCCAGCTGCAGTCGCTGGGCTATGCCATCGACTGGTCGCGCGAGTTCGCCACCTGCCGCCCGGACTATTACGTCCACGAGCAGCGCATGTTCACCCGCCTGATGCGCAAGGGCCTGGCCTACCGCCGCAACGCGGTGGTGAACTGGGACCCGGTCGACCAGACCGTGCTGGCCAACGAGCAGGTCATCGACGGCCGTGGCTGGCGCTCCGGCGCCCTGGTCGAGAAGCGCGAGATCCCGCAGTGGTTCCTGCGCATCACCGATTACGCCCAGGAACTGCTGGACGGCCTGGATGAGCTGGACGGCTGGCCGGAATCGGTCAAGACCATGCAGCGCAACTGGATCGGCCGTTCCGAAGGCCTGGAAATCCAGTTCGACGTGCGCGATGTCGATGGCAGCGCGCTGGACCCGCTGCGCGTGTTCACCACCCGCCCGGACACGGTGATGGGCGTGACCTTCGTGTCGATCGCCGCCGAGCACCCGCTGGCGCTGCACGCCGCGAAGAACAATCCGGAACTGGCCGCGATGCTGGCCGACCTGAAGCAGGGCGGCGTGTCCGAAGCCGAACTGGAAACCCAGGAAAAGCGCGGCATGGATACCGGCCTGCGCGCCGTGCATCCGGTCACCGGCGAGCAGGTGCCGGTGTGGGTCGCCAACTTCGTGCTGATGGGCTACGGCACCGGCGCGGTGATGGCCGTTCCCGGCCACGACCAGCGCGACAACGAGGTGGCCAACAAGTACGGCCTGCCGATCGTGCAGGTCATCGCCCTGAAGGATGCGCGCAACGACGATGAGCGCACCTGGGACGCCACCCGCTGGCAGGACTGGTACAGCGACAAGAGCCGCCAGACCGAACTGGTCAACTCGGCCGAATTCGACGGCCTGGACTTCCAGGGCGCATTCGAAGCGCTGGCCGAACGATTCGAGCGCAAGGCCCAGGGCCAGCGTCGCGTCAACTACCGCCTGCGCGACTGGGGCGTGAGCCGCCAGCGTTACTGGGGCTGCCCGATTCCGGTGATCTACTGCGCCAAGTGCGGTGCGGTGCCGGTGCCGGAAGAACAGCTGCCGGTGGTGCTGCCGGAGGACGTGGCGTTCTCGGGCACCGGTTCGCCGATCAAGACCGACCCGGAATGGCGCAAGACCACCTGCCCGGATTGCGGCGGCGCGGCCGAGCGCGAGACCGACACCTTCGACACTTTCATGGAGTCGAGCTGGTACTACGCCCGTTACACCTCGCCGGGTGCCCGTGATGCCGTCGACAAGCGCGGCAACTACTGGCTGCCGGTGGACCAGTACATCGGTGGCATCGAGCACGCGATCCTGCACCTGATGTATTTCCGCTTCTACCACAAGCTGCTGCGTGACGCGCGGATGGTGGACAGCAACGAACCGGCGCGCAACCTGCTGTGCCAGGGCATGGTGATCGCCGAGACCTACTACCGCCCGAACCCGGACGGCTCGAAGGACTGGATCAACCCGGCCGACGTGGACGTGCAGCGCGACGAGCGCGGCCGCATCACCGGCGCCACCCTGATCGCCGACGGCCAGCCGGTGGTGGTCGGTGGCACCGAGAAGATGTCCAAGTCGAAGAACAACGGCGTGGACCCGCAGGCGATGGTCGGCAAGTACGGCGCCGACACCGTGCGCCTGTTCTCGATGTTCGCCGCACCGCCGGAACAGTCGCTGGAGTGGAACGAGGCCGGCGTGGACGGCATGGCCCGCTTCCTGCGCCGCCTGTGGGCCCAGGTGCACAAGCACGCTGCCGACGGTGCCGCCCCGGCGCTGGACGTGGCCGCACTGGATGCCAACCAGAAGGCACTGCGCCGCAAGACCCACGAGACCATCGGCAAGGTCGGCGACGACTACGGCCGCCGCCACAGCTTCAACACCGCCATTGCCGCGGTGATGGAACTGATGAACGCACTGGCCAGGTTCGAGGACGCCAGCGAGCAGGGTCGTGCGGTGCGCCAGGAAGCGCTGCAGGCCGTCGTGCTGCTGCTGAACCCGATCACCCCGCACGCCAGCCACACCCTGTGGCAGGTGCTGGGCCACGGCCAGACGCTGCTGGAAGACCAGCCGTTCCCGCAGGCCGACAGTGCCGCGCTGGTGCGTGATGCGCTGACCCTGGCCGTGCAGGTCAACGGCAAGCTGCGTGGCACGATCGACGTGGCCGCCGATGCCGCGCGCGAGCAGGTGGAGGCACTGGCCCTGGCCGAGCCGAACACCGCCAAGTTCATGGAAGGCCTGACGGTGCGCAAGATCATCATCGTCCCCGGCAAGATCGTGAACATCGTCGCTGCCTGATGTACCCGGCACCGGCCGCCGCCCAGGCGGCCGGTGCGTTGTCGCCACGGCCATCGGCCGATGGCCCTGCGTTCACGCGTCCTCGGGCACGCTGTCTGTTGCCGTGATCGCCCGGCTCCGCCAGACTGTTCCCATGACCCGAATTCTGCTTGCCCTCGTCCTTGCCCTCGGCCTTGCCGGCTGTGGCTTCCACCTGCGCAACAAGTTGATGCTGCCGACCGACACCGCGCCGGTGAAGGTGGTGTCCACCGCGCCCTACAGCGAGCTGGTCAAGCTGTTGAACCGCAGCCTGCTGGCATCCGGTGCGAAGCTGGCCGACGAGGACAGCAAGGATCCGGCAGCACAGCTGCAGGTGCTGTCCGAGCGCTGGGGTGACCTGCCCATCGCCATCGATGCACAGGGCCGTGCGCAGGAATACAGCCTGCGCTACGCGGTCATCTTCATCTTCCGCCGCGAGGATGGCAGCGAGCTGGTGCCGCAGCAGGTGATCGAACTGTCGCGCGACTACGTGTCGCCGCCGACCGACGCCACCGGTACCACCACCGAACGCGAGATCCTGGCCGATGAACTGCGCCGGGAAATGTCCGCCTCGATCATCCGCCGCATCGACAGCGTGGTGCGTGCCGAGCTGGAACGCGGTGGCAGCCTGTCCGCGCCGAAGCCGGCCGTGACCACCGATGGCGAACCGGCGACGACGCCGGCGCCGGTCAAGCCCTGAGCTGCCGCCCACGATGGAACTGCGACCGGAGCAGCTGGCCGGCCAGGGCGGTGACACCGCGCTGGCGCCGGTATACCTGATCGCCGGCCCGGAGACCCTGCGCGTGCTTGAAGCCGCCGATGCGGTGCGCGCACGCGCCCGTGCCAGCGGCGTCGACGAACGCGAGGTGTTCGACGCCGACGGCCGCGACTTCGACTGGAACCAGCTCGACGCCAGCTTCAACGCGCCCAGCCTGTTCAGTGCGCGGCGCCTGGTGGAAGTGCGCCTGCCCAGCGGCAAGCCGGGCAAGGACGGCGCCGAGGTCATCAGCCGGTTCTGCGCCGACCCAGCGCCGGACGTGGTGCTGCTGATCACCGCCAACGAATGGAGCAAGGCCCACCAGGGCAAGTGGGCCGAGGCGGTCAACCGCGTCGGCGTTCTGTCGGTGGCCTGGGCGATCAAGCCGCACGAACTGCCGGACTGGATCGAGCGCCGCCTGCGCAGCAAGGGCCTGCGTGCCGACGGTGCCGCGGTGCAGCGCCTGGCCGAGCGCGTGGAAGGCAACCTGCTGGCCGCCGCGCAGGAAATCGACAAGCTGGCCCTGCTGGCCGATGGCCAGCCGCTGGACGTAGAGCGCATGGAATCGCTGGTGGCCGACGCCGCCCGCTACGACGTGTTCCGTCTGGTCGAAGCGACCTTCTCGGGCCAGCCGCAGGCGGTGCTGCGCATGCTGGCCGGCCTGCGTGGCGAAGGCGAGGCCGTGGCCGCGCTGATGCCGATCGTGATCCGCGAACTGCTGGCCGGTGCCGGCCTGGCGCGGGTGCAGGCCCGTGGCGGCAACCTCGCCGCTGAAATGAAATCGCGCGGCATCTGGGAATCGCGGCAGGCGCCGTACAAGCGCGCGCTGCAGCGGCACCCGGAAGGCAAGCGCTGGGAGCGCTTCGTGGCCGAGGCGGGGCTGGTCGACCGCATCGCCAAGGGGCGGGCCGACGGTGACGCCTGGCTGGCGCTGGAGCGTCTGCTGGTGGCGGTGTCCGAGGCCCGTGCCGTGCGCCTGCTCGCGCGCGCCTGAGTGATGAGCCTGCGGATCTATTACGGGGGCACCTTCGATCCGGTGCACCTGGGCCATCTGGCCATCGCGCGCGCCGCACGCGACGAACTGCAGGTGGCCGTGCGCATGTTGCCGGCCGCCGACCCGCCGCACCGCGCCGCCCCGGGGGCGACCGCCGAACAGCGCTGCCGGATGCTGTCGCTGGCCATCGGCGACGAGCCGGGCCTGCTGCTCGACCGGCGCGAGCTGGACCGGGCGGCGCGCAACCCTGGCCAGCCGTCCTACACCGTCGACACCCTGCGCGAGCTGCGCGCCGAGCTGGGCCCGAGCCGGCCGCTGGCCTGGCTGGTCGGTGCCGACAGCCTGCTGGCCCTGCCGGCCTGGCACGAATGGCAGGCGCTGTTTGGCCTGGCCCACTTCATCGTGGCCGAGCGGCCGGGCAGCCCGTTGCGTGACGCCGTGGCCGGCGAGCTCGGCCAGGCCCTGGAAGGGCGCTGGGCCGACAACGAGCAGTCGCTGTTCGCCAGCCCGGCCGGGCGCGTGCTGCGCCTGCACCAGCCCCTGCGCGGCGAGTCGGCCAGTGCCGTACGCGCCCAGATCGGCGCGGCCGGACCCTGGCGGGCGATGCTGCCGCCGGCGGTGGCCGACTACGTGGCCGGGCAGCGCCTGTACCACCCCGGCACACCCTGAATGCCCGCGTGAATGGCGCAAGCGCGCCATGCCCGTATAATCGCCCCCACGTTTATCGAGTCGATCCACTTTGAGCAACCAGACCCAGCCCCAGACCATCAAGGTCGATCTGCCCAGCCCGCCGCCTTCCGTGCCGCAACTGCTGGCCAGCGTCCGCCAAGCCACCGAAGACCTGAAGGCCAAGGACCTGGTCGAGATCGACGTGCGCGGCCGGTCCAGCGTTGCCGATTACATGATCGTCGTTTCGGGCACCTCGACCCGCCACGTCAAGTCGATCGCCGATGAAGTCGTGCGCTTCGCCAAGAACATCGACGTGATGCCGCTGGGCGTGGAAGGCGAGCGCGAAGCCGAGTGGGTGCTGGTCGACCTGGGCGACATCATCGTCCACGTCATGCTGCCGCGCGTGCGTGAGTTCTACGCCCTCGAGCGCCTGTGGACCGTCGGCGACCAGCCGCCGCCCAGCGACGACGACGAAGTGGCCTGAGCCACGGCGTTGCTGTACCCCTTCGAGGGGGGGGGGGGGGGGGGGGGGGGGGGGGGGGGGGGGGGGGGGGGGGGG